>NZ_JAOTGF010000016.1:0-48356 GCF_044427305.1 Streptococcus sp. 2021WUSS109 | reverse complement strand
GACTAGTCCCTCAAGAGACAACTCAATCATTCTATCATCTTCTACTGAACTTGTCAACACTTTTTCGAAACTTTTTTTCATTCCGCTACTGACTAGCCCCTCAAGAGACAACTCATTTATTCTATCATCTAGTTTGGTAATTGTCAACCGGTTTTTTGAAAATAATAAAACAGCTGCAAAAACTGCAACTGTTTTATTATCTTTATTGACGTACCTCTAGAAGACCCAAATCTCCATCTTCGCGTCTATACAATACATTTGTTGTACCGTCATTAGCATCTGTATAGATAAAGAAATCATGTCCGAGCAACTCCAATTGGAGGACTGCTTCTTCCATATCCATTGGTTTCAAGTCTACTTGCTTAGTACGAACCACTTTTACTTCCTCGCCTGTTTGCTCAACAAGTTCATCTGTAAAGACTTGACCAGTTGCCACTTTTTGACGATGTTTTCGTTCAATTTTGGTTTTGTTACGACGAATTTGGCGTTCAATCTTATCTACTACAAGATCGATAGAGCCATACATTTCTTGTGAAATATCTTCTGCGCGAAGTGTAACTGCTCCAACCGGAATTGTCACTTCTACTTTTGCGCGCTTGTCACGGTAAACTTTTAGATTTACTTTAGCATTCAACTCTTGTTCTTCATTGAAATATTTCTCAATCTTAGCCACTTTCTCTTCTACATAGGTGCGAAGTGCTTCTGTAACTTCAAGGTTTTCTCCACGAATACTGAATTTAATCATATTAGTACCTCTTTCTTGGCTTTCGCCTTTCTTCACTATTATTATACCACATTATAGGGATATTGCAACCGTTTTCTTATCGTGTTAGTGAAAATGTTTTGATTTCTTTCCTACCAATTTTCATGAAAAGTTCTACAGCAAGTTGGATTGTGGCTCCTGTTGTATATATATCGTCGAATAATAATATTTTTTCTGGCACTTCTTTTTCATCTAATAGATAGAACATCTGTTTTGCTTCTAGTCTCTCTGCACGATTTTTAGATGATTGTTTTTGGCTTTCATACTTTCCAAGAAGGGACTGATAGGGAATATTTGTAGCACTCAAAAGTCCTTCCACTTGATTAAAACCGCGTTCTGATAGTCGTTTTTGACTAATTGGTATGGGAACAATTGTGTAGTCAGGAAATTGGCTTAACGCTATTCTAAGCTTTTTAGCAAAAATATTTCTTAAAACATAGTCTCCTTGAAATTTGTAGCGACTAAAATAATGTGCCATTGCTTGATTATATTGGTACAAAGCTGTGTGGACAACTGGTTTCCCTTGATTCTGCCAGTACTGACAATCCTTGCAACTTTCCGATTCTCCATTTTTATAACAATGTGGACAGTGTTGCTCTGCTATTTCCTCAAAAGTTGAAAAACATTCTTCACAGATGCCTGATTTTTCTTTACTAAAGAAGATGAGATCTGAAAATCTTGTTTTATTTTTCATAGCTTGACCGCACAATAGACAATTAGACATAACCAGCCTCCTTGTTCATCTGTTTAATTTCAGCGATTGCCTTTTCAATGGCTCCTGTACTTCCCTCATGATAAAACTGGAGTAAACCAGTCGGACGTTCTATACTCCTGCCGACCCGGCCTGCAATCTGAACGAGACTTGACGCTGTGTAGAGGTAATGATTGGCTTGAACAACAAAGACGTCTACACATGGGAAGGTCACCCCACGTTCAAGAATAGTCGTCGAGATTAAGACTGTGATTTCTCTCTTGCGAAACCCTTCAACTATTTCAAGGCGATTTTCTGTTTGACTGGATACAAAGCCAATTGTTTCTTCTGGGAATGTTTTTTTCATTATCTTGGTAAATTCTTGACCTTTGGAGATTTCTGGGACAAAAATGAGTAAGGGAAAGCACGACTTTCTCTGTTCTTCAATCGCTTTTTTCAACTTTGGAACTAGTCTATTTTTCTTTAGGGTATCATCGAATTTACTAAACCAGACTTTTTGCGGGACAACAAGTGGGTTGCCATGAAAGCGCCTTGGCAAACTAAGACGACTTAATTTGCCTGTTCTGACTTTTTTATCCAATTCATCTGTTGAAGTTGCCGTCAGAAAAACTTGAACACCGGCTTCCTTGACCGCATTGTCTGCTGCTCGATAGAGCATGGGATTATCTGCATAGGGAAAGGCGTCTACTTCATCAATCAAAACCAAATCAAAGGCCTGATAAAATTTTAATAACTGATGTGTGGTTGCTACAACTAATGGGGTTCGGAAATAGGGTTCAGACTCTCCATGTAGTAAACTAATTGGAACTGAAAAGTCATTTTGCAGACGTTTATAGAGTTCGATACAAACATCAATTCGAGGACTGGCTAGGCAAACCGCTCCGCCTTTATCAATCACTGAGGCAACGGTGTGGTAGATCATTTCTGTCTTACCTGCTCCTGTTACTGCATGAACCAATGTCGCACGATTGTTTTCCACGTTTGCAACTAGTCCATCTGAAATTCTTTGTTGCCAATCAGTTAGTTGACCTTTCCACTTTAAACACTTAGTGATTGGAAAATCTTTCTGAGGAAAATGATAGAGTTTTTCGTCTGACCGCACTCTGCCTAGAAGCAAGCAGGCTCGACAGTAATAAGCATCGTTTGGCAATTTGTTTTCTTCTTCAAAAGTTGTTCCACAGCGAAAGCAGTTATTCTTTTTTGTAATACTTGGCACTTTTTCTGCTATTTCTCTTTCTTTTGCTGTCAATTGGTATTTGGTAAATAATCTACCGTAATAATTTTCTAATTCTTTCATCACTTATTTATTCGGAATTTCTTGTCAGTTTTTAAAAAAATTAGTACAATTTGGTTATGAAAGAATTTAAAACAATTAGAGAAGATGGTATTGTTGAAGAAGAAATTAAAAAGTCACGATTTATCTGCTTTATGAAACGAGTGACCTGCGAGGAGGAAGCTCGCGACTTTATCAACAAAATCAAGAAAGAACATTACAAGGCTACTCATAACTGCTCTGCTTTTGTCCTTGGAGAAAATATGGAAATCAAGCGTTCCTCAGATGATGGGGAGCCGTCTGGTACTGCTGGTGTGCCAATGCTGACAGTTTTAGAAAATCACGAACTGACCAATGTCGCAACGGTGGTTACCCGCTATTTTGGAGGTATCAAACTAGGGGCAGGCGGACTTATTCGTGCTTACGCTGGAGCCGTGGCTAATGCAGTCAAGGAAATCGGGGTTGTGGAAGTCAAGGAGCAGGAAGGGATTTCCATTAGCATGTCCTATGCCCAATACCAAGAGTTTGCCAATTGGCGAGCTGAGCAAGGTCTGGAAGAATTTGATACCCAGTTTACTACTGAAGTTTCAACCATGATTTTTGTAGATAAAGAATTCCTTGAACAAACCTTAGCAAGTCTCACTGACTTTTACCACGGAAAAGTATCCGCGGAAAAAGCTAACTCTCGAATCGTTGAGGTACCTGTCTATTAAAAAAAGCTATCGGCGAGATAGTTTTTTTATATTATCCTTTTTTGACTTTCTACTATATAATGTATAATAACATTATTTGGAGGTGCCATATGGCTATTTATCAAAACATTACTCAATTAGTTGGAAAAACACCTGTTATTAAACTCAATAATATCGTTCCAGAGGGGGCAGCGGAGGTCTATGTGAAATTAGAGGCCTTTAACCCAGGATCTTCTGTAAAAGACCGGATCGCCTTGGCTATGATTGAAGATGCTGAGAAGGCTGGTACAATCAAACCTGGAGATACTATTGTTGAGCCAACAAGTGGTAACACTGGTATCGGTCTTGCTTGGGTTGGAGCAGCAAAAGGTTATAAGGTGATTATCGTCATGCCTGAAACCATGAGTGTTGAGCGTCGTAAGATTATCCAAGCTTATGGAGCTGAACTTGTCTTGACTCCTGGTAGCGAAGGGATGAAGGGGGCTATCGCCAAAGCAAAAGAGATTGCTGAAGAAAAAAATGGCTGGGTTCCTTTCCAGTTTGCTAATCCATCCAATCCAAAAGTTCACGAAGATACAACAGGACAGGAAATTTTGGAAGACTTTGGCACAACTGGTTTAGATGCCTTTGTATCTGGCGTTGGTACTGGTGGTACCGTTTCAGGTGTTTCGCATGTTTTAAAGACAGCAAATCCAGATATTGCTATCTATGCTGTTGAAGCTGATGAATCAGCTGTCTTATCTGGTGAAGCACCTGGTCCGCACAAGATCCAAGGTATTTCGGCAGGTTTTATTCCAGATACTTTGGACACTAGCGCCTATGATGGCATTATTCGTGTCAAATCTGATGATGCCTTAGCTACAGGTCGTGCTATCGGTGGAAAAGAAGGATTCTTAGTTGGTATTTCTTCAGGTGCAGCAATTCACGCTGCTATCGAAGTCGCTAAGGAGTTGGGAACTGGAAAAAAAGTGTTGGCAATCTTGCCTGATAACGGAGAACGTTACTTGTCAACAGCTCTTTACGAGTTCAATGATTAAAAAGAAAGAAGGTTAGGAATGCATCCTATACCTTCTTTTCTTTGTGTTCTTTGAGATAGCCTTTAGCTTCCTCAATCCATTTCGGAAGTTGTTTTGCTAAAGGGGAAAAACCTATTTTATTCCGTTCATTTGTAAAACGATGATGACGCGGAATTTTTTGTTGTTCTTCTTCTAAGGTCCGGATTGATAAACTAGCCTTTTCAGTATATTCATCAAAGTCAACTACCTGTACCAAAACCTCTTGCCCCAATTTTAAATGATCATAAATATTATCAACAAAACCTGTTTTGATTTCCGAGATATGGATTAGGCCCGTCGTCCCATTCTCTAATTGTACAAAGGCTCCATACGGCTGAATGCCCGTTACCGTCCCCTTGAGTTTATCTCCGATTTTCATCTTAATCCTCTATTTCGATGGTCTCAATTACAACATCTTCATGTGGACGATCTGCTGAATCTGTTGCAACCGCTGCGATAGCATCCAAGACGACGAAGGATTCTTCATCAACTAGATGACCAAACACTGTGTGGCGTTGGTCTAGATGTGGTGTCCCGCCATTTTTGACATAGGCTTCTGCAACTTCTTTAGGCCAACCGCCTCGTTCTAATTCTTTCGCATTGTATGGGAAGTTTTGGTTTTGAACGATAAAGAATTGGCTTCCATTTGTATTTGGTCCTGCATTGGCCATTGACAAGGCTCCTCTGAAATTAAAAGCTTCCATTGAAAATTCATCTTCAAACGCAGTACCATAAATAGATTCACCACCCATGCCTGTTCCGGTTGGATCGCCACCTTGAATCATAAAGTCTTTGATAATACGATGGAAGATAATCCCGTCATAATAGCCATCTTTAGAAAGAGCTACGAAATTTGCTACAGTTTTGGGTGCAATTTCAGGGAAGAGTTTTACTGTTAACTTACCGTGGTTAGTCTTGATATGCGCAACTGGCCCTGTAACATTTTCCAAATCTAATTGCGGGAAATATTTTTCTTTTTCTACCATACCTAATTTCTCCAAGGCATCAAAAATGCCATCTTCTTCTACTTTTTTTGTGATATAATCTGCATGCTTTTGCAGTTCTGGATGCGAATGCCCCATAGCGATACTAATTCCTGCATAATCGAATAACTCAATATCGTTGAGTCCATCTCCGAATACTAGGACATTTTCAGGTTTCAGGCCTAGTTTTTCAACAACCTTAGCAACACCGGTTGCTTTGGAAGAGCCTTTTAGCACAATGTCCGATGAAATAGCATCCCAACGAACACTACGCAATTCCGCTTGCAACTCTTCTGGAAGTTCTACTTCGTGACCATCTTTCTCGAAAGTTAACAATTGATAGATGTCATTTTCTTTATAAAAAGTTGGGTTTGTTTCCAAACCTTCATAAATCAAGTCAATTACTTGACTAATGCGGTCAGTTCGTGCAGAAAGTGTCCCTTTTTGACTACCAAGCATACCATATTCGATTCCAATTTCTTTAGCCCAATTTAATACAGATTCTACTAAATTTTGGGGCATTGGCTGATGGTACACTACCTGACCTTTGGCATCTTCTACGTAGGAGCCGTTAATCATAGCGAAAAAGTCTGGCTTTAAGGCCTTGATTTCTGGCACTAAACCATAAGGCGTTCGTCCTGACGCAATTCCTGTCAAAATTCCCTTTTCTTTCAGTGATTTGAAAACCTGCTGAATTGATTCAGGAATGTAGCCTGTATTCTTCACACGTAGCGTGTCGTCAATGTCAAAAAAGACTATTTTTATTTTTTTTGCCTTATATCTGAGTTTTGCATCCATATAATTCCACTATCCTTTGGTTGAAAATTAACTAATTTTCATTATACCACTATTGGTCCTCTTGCGCCACCAAACCATGCTGGAAAGCATAAACAACTGCTTGAGTACGGTCGCTCACAGCTAGTTTGGATAAGATATTGGAAACATGGGTCTTAACAGTTTTTAAGGATATGAAGGACTCATCTGCAATTCGTTGATTATCATATCCCTTGGCTAACAGCGTCAAGATTTCGCGTTCACGAGCTGTCAAGTCATCATGTAAATCTGGGTGGCGTTTATGGTGCTCTACTTTTTTCTCTACTTCTGTCTCAATAGCATATTCTCCAAGAGCTACCTTGCGGATGGCTGCTAAGATTTCGTCAGCACTTGACGTTTTCAACATATAGCCACGAGCTCCTGCTTCCAGCACAGGATAGATTTTCTCATTATCTAGGTAGGAGGTCAGGATGACAATCTGCGCTTGCGGCCATTCCTTCAGCAAGCCCAGGGTTGCTTCTACGCCAGTCATCTTAGGCATAACCAAGTCCATCACTACAACATCGGGTTTAACCTCTAATGCTTTAGCTAAACCTTCCTCGCCATCACTAGCTTCTGCAACTACTTCAACATCTGGCTGTAAATTTAAGTAACTTTTCAATCCTAGACGAACCATCTCATGGTCGTCAACCAGCATCACTCGAATCGTATTCATCTTCTTTTCCTTTCAATAGTGGGATACGAATATCAATCGCCACTCCCTTATTTGGAGCAGTGCGAATTTTTATCGTTCCAGCCATGTCTTCAACCCGCTCACGTATGTTTTGAAGACCGTAACTTAATTCATCATCTGCCCCTTGTTGGAAGCCGATACCATCGTCTGTCATTTTCAACTGCAGTTCTGTTTCTTTCTGCAAGAGGTAAACATCCAAATGCTTGGCTTTGGCATGTCGCAAGGTATTACTGATAATTTCTTGCGCAATGCGGAAGAGATGTTCTTCAATTAGTTTCGGTAACTCCTCTACTTCATGTTGGAAATGAACGATAATATTACTTTTGTCGCTAACTTCACGCAAAATCAGCTCAAATCCTTCAACCAAGGTTTTACTTTCAAGTTCACTTGGGCGTAAATGTAATAATAGGATGCGTAGGTCTCTTTGGGCAGACTCAATCATGTCTTTCACGAGCATCAGCTGTTCCTGCAAAGTTTCCTGCGGAAGAGTGGATAGATTGGACGATAATCCTGACAAAATCATGCTCGTTGCAAATAACTCTTGACTGACCGTATCATGCAAATCCCTGGCAATCCGTTTCCGTTCTCCCTCAACAATCTCTTCTTTCTTGACTAAATCTTGATTGTCAACCAGTTGCACCTGACGCGTGAGGTTTCTGACCTTATCAGACAACTGGAGCAAGAGCTGATCACTTTCGGTATCTGTTCGAATACTTTTATTCTTCAAGATAGCTTGTAACTTCGTCCGCATAACCTGAGTGGAGGCTAGGCTGACAGTTTGTACCATTACAGCTAGAAAAAGGGTTAAAACGATAACTAGTAGAATGAGAGTAAACACGAGCTGCTCCGTTGAAATCCAGAGCGTAACATCTAACAATGAATAATTTAAAAGTGGGAGGGTGGAAGCAATCACCACAAAAACAATGAGACAGGCAAACCAGGCGAGGAGTAGGTAGGTACGTTTTCTCATACGCGAACCACCTCCACATCTCCTAGTATATTATTGGTAACGACTTTTACACGTTTGTGTGATTCTTGATAATCGGGACTATTGACCGCTATACTTTCATTCCGCAAATCCCAGTATGATTCACCCAGGAAACTTACTCGTCCATAGATACTAGTTGCTGAAAGTGCAACCTCAACGTCAATTGGAACAATAATTTTTGTCCGTCCAAACGTTTTACGAATTACAACAATATTATCTCTGCCAACTAATACAGTCTTATCCAAATCAACTACATCATTGCCAAACAAGCGTACAATGTTAATATCTTCAAAACCAAACCTATCTTGAGAGTGGTCGTGGTTGCCAAACCATCTATTTTTCTCTTTTTGAACCTGTAGAGAATAGTCACTAAAAACAATGTGGGTATATTGGTTTCTCTTTTCATAACGTGAAAAGAAATTAATCAGCATGTACACGACTAGTAGCATAATCCCAATAATGAAGAAGGGATTTAAAACAAAGACCAAAAATAATAGAGATAAGGAGCTGACCAGTAAAACGCTATTAACTTTTCTTCCTAGGAAGTACCAAATGATGAGTAATAAGGCAGAGAAAAGTAGCAGGGTCCGACTGGCCTCATTGGCTACCACGTCAAAGGCTGCCATCGTAAAAATCATACTTTCTATTAGTAGAAAAAATTGAACTTTCCGCATCTTCTCCATCCTTTCTATACTATTGTAACAAAAAATAAGTAAAAGAACTCCATCCAAAGTAGGAAATATAGGACTGACTGATATATAGTTTTAGTTTACTTTTAGTTCAAGGCAAGTTGACAACGGATAATTTTGATTTTCGAAGAGTATAAATGAGCTTTAATCTGATCTAGCATGACTTTTCCCCTTTTATTTTTAGTGTAACATAAAAAACTAACCTACCACAAAATATGATAGGTTAGTTAACTTAATGACATTGGGCATCTACCCAACCTTATTCATCTTTATTGTCCGCTATCTGTTGAAGTACTTGTGCTTGTGGAACTTCCTGTTGAAGAATCGCTACTGGTTCTGGTTGATGCAACGGAGACATACAAGGTAACTGTTCCATCAATTGTTGCTCCAGCAGCAGGATATTGTCCAATGACAATATCACTTGTCGTTGAATAATAACTTCTATCTTCTTGTTTTTCAATATTTTCCGCATTGACACCCAAGGCTTGTAATTGACTACGCGCCTGTGAATAGGTGTAATTGCGAGATGTTAAATCAGGCATAATCAACTCTTTTCCTTTTGAAATAACTAGATTGATGATAGAACCTTTTGCCAATTCTGTATTGGCAACGGGATCTGTACTGATAACCTGACCCGCAGTAACAGATGAGCTATATTCCTGAGTAATAGTTCCAACACTGAATCCTGCTGTCTGAAGAACTTGAGTAGCATTCTCCTGACTTTTTCCAACAACGTTTGGAACAACTTGTGGCGCCACTCCTTTGGAAACGTAAAGGGTAATTTTTGCCCCCTTCTCAGCAGAACTATTTGCTTCTGGATCTGTTTTGATGACGAGTCCTTGGGCAACTTTTTCGCTATATTCTTCTTTTATTGTCACTTGGAAACCAAGAGCCTCCAATTCCTGCCGTGCAGTATCAGACTCCTTATCCACCACATCTGGAATAGATGACAGCGCAGCCGTTGCTACTACAATATCAATCTTACTCCCTTGACGTCTGGTCGTCTTTGCAGCCGGAGAGGTTCGTATTACCAAGCCTTCATCTACAGTTGCGGTCGCTTCTTCTGTGATATTTCCGACTTCCAATCCTGCTACTTCAATCATTTCTGTAGCTTTTTCAACGGTTTGACCAGACACATCAGGGACGGTAACTGTCCGTGGAGTGTTGAAAAACATGAGTCCAGCCGCTATGACTGTTAACAAAATAGCCCCTATCAAGACTTTGTAGCGTGTACGCATACCTGGTCTTGGTTTTGAAACAGGCTTATTTCCCGACTTCGCCACTTCTTTCTTACCAGACCCCTTATCCGTCGCAAAAACTTGGGCAGAACTGTTTGTATGCGGTACTTTCGTTTCAACATTGGCCTGGGAGAGTTTTGGCAAGGTTTTTGTATCAACCTTGTTCCCTTCTAGTTCAACCCTGGGTTCATTCCGACGATCCATGGATAGAGCCGAAGCTAAATCTGCGTACATTTCTGCAACCGACTTATAGCGCTCGTTTAATTTTTTAGCCGTTGCTTTTAGTACAACATTTTCTAAGGCCTGAGGTACGTTGGCATTCTCTTCTCTAACAGATGGGAGAGGTTTTTGAAAATGCTGAAGAGCGATCGTCACAGCACTGTCTCCATCATAGGGAATGCGACCCGTCAACATTTCAAAAAGGATGATTCCCATCGCATAAATGTCACTTTGAATGGTCGCTTTCGAACCACGCGCCTGCTCAGGTGAAAGATAGTGAACAGAACCCAACATGGAGTTGGTTTGTGTCAAACTCGTTTCAGCAAAGGCAACTGCAATACCAAAGTCTGTTACTTTAGCGACTCCATTGGAAGTCAAAAGGACGTTCTGAGGTTTCAAATCTCGATGGACAATTCCTCTCGTGTGCGCCATTCGCATAGCAAGGAGAATCTGTCCCATAATTCGCACCGCAACATCGTTGGAGAGTGGTGCATTTTCTTTTATATAACGTTTTAAATCGAGGCCATTGACATATTCCATAGCCAGATACTGTTGACCATCTTCTTCGCCGATGTCCGAAATACGAACGATATTGGGATGGTCAAGTTCTGCCATGGCACGCGCTTCACGTTGAAAACGCTGGATAGCAATTTGATCTGTCTGATAGTTGGTCCGAAGAACTTTAACGGCAACCTCTTCTCCATCTAAAATCAAATCTCTTGCTAGGTAAACATCTGCCATACCGCCTCGACCAATTTGCCGAACGATTCGATACCGACCGGCAAAGATCTTACCGATTTGAATCATTACCTAGCCTCCTCCGTAATGTGAAGCAAACCTACTGTAATATTATCTAGACCGCCTGCATTATTGGCAAAACGTACAAGTGTTTCTACCTTGCTTTCAATTGAAACATCACTCAATACAATATCACGAATATCCTCGGTTGGTACCATATTGGTTAAGCCATCGCTGTTAATAAGGACGTAATCTCCAACCTCAAGAGTTTTCAAAGCAATGTCTGGTTCAATTGGTTCGGCTTGTCCGATGGACTGCGTTACAATATTTTTTTGAGGATGACGCTGTGCTTCTTCTTCTGTGAGCTGACCAGCTCGAACAAGGGCACCTACCAGCGAATGGTCGTTGGTTAGACGTGTATATTCGCCATCTCTAATCAATCCAACTCGTGAATCTCCGACATGGGCATAAATCATTTGATTATCGATGACAACAACTGCTTCAAGAGTTGTTCCCATCCCCTTGTATTCTTCTGTCTGTCCAAGTTCATGAATCTTTTGGTTTTCAGCATCAATGATTGCAACCATCCATTCACGGACATCATTTAAGGTCACTAATTGAGTATCAACCCAAGCAGCTCCCAAATCTGTTGCTGCCATTTCACTAGCAATATGGCCGGCACGGTGACCACCCATTCCATCAGCTAATACGACCAAATCAATCCCTGCACGGTTTTTGTAGCGATTGATATAGTCTTGGTTGTTCGAACGTTTCTGTCCTACATCAGTAAGTAATGCAATTTCCATAATTTTTATCGTTGCTAAGCAACTTCCTCCTCTTATTCTAGGATTTTCGTCTAAGTTGACCGATGAAAAATCCATCTGTCTTATACTGTTCAGGGGTTATCAACAAGCAGCCATCCACCATAATATCTGTTTGAGGGTGTTCTAGTGTCACCTGCTCAAAATTGGGATGGTTTTGCAGAAATTCTTGAATAACCTCTTGGTTTTCCTTAGCAATAATCGTACATGTGCTATAGGTTATTATACCACCAATTTTCAAGCTTTGGCAAACACTGTCCAGTATCTGTAACTGGATAGTCTTTAAAGAATCAAAGTCCATCGATGCCTTGTTATAACGAATATCTGGCTTACGGCGGATGAGTCCAATACCTGAACAAGGGGCGTCTACCAATATCTTATCAAAGGTATCAGGGCCAAATGTTTCATGAACACGACTGGCGTCCAGACGTTTGGTCTCAATCTTATCTTCTAGACCTAAACGAAGTGCGTTTTCTTCAATCAGGTTTAGTTTATGATCATATAAATCCAACGCATAAACTTTTCCATCCGTAAGATAGCTTGCCATATGACAGGTCTTTCCACCCGGAGCTGCACAGGCATCCAAGATGATTTCATCTCCTTGAATATCCAAAGTCGGAGCTACCAATTGACTGGTTTCGTCTTGAATAGTGATAAGCCCTTCCTTGAAATAATCTGTCCCCGCAAAGTGTCCATGAGATTTAACCAATCCAACTGGTGATAACTGCGAGTGTTGGGCGCCTAGCTCCTCTGCCAATCGCTCCACTTGTTGACTATCCGTCACGCGTACGCTGGCCTTATTCCGATCATGTAAGCTTTGGAAAATCTTCTCTGCACGTTCATCGCCATATTCTGCAATCAGGGTTTGGACCAACCAAACTGGCACAGAATACTGAACAGATAGACGTTTGTTCTTTCTTTTAATATCTGCTGGTTTCGGCAACGAATCCTGACTAAGCTTACGCAAAATAGCATTGACAAATTTGTCAGTTCCAGGCTTTCGCTTGGCAATATTAACTGCCTCATTGACAACTGCGTGGGGGGGCAATTTGTCCAAATATACCAACTGGTAGAGGCTCAACATGAGGAGATAGTAGACCCAAGTGTCCAACTTTTCTCTATCTTCGATAAAATGTGCCAAATACCACTCTAGGGTAATTTTACGAGAAACCGTCCCATAAACCAACTCGGTCGCCAAGCCCTTGTCCTGTGCTGATAAACGAGAAGATTCTAGGGCCTTATTGAGAGCAATGTTCGAGTAAGCTCCTTGATCAAAGACTTGTTCCAATACAGATAAGGCTAGACTTCTTGCTGTTTCATGTTTATTGATCACCAAATTGATCTCCTACTGCAATATCTCGACCTGCACCATTTAAAAAGTCTGCAATGGTCATTTTTGGCTTACCAGCTGGCTGGACAGTTTTCAGAGAAAGGGCTCCCTGACCTGTCGCAATGATCAATTCTTTCTTGCTTCGAGCAATAACCCGACCAACTGGTCCTTCACCTTCTGCTTCTACAGCTTCTTGAATTTTAAAACGTTCCCCTTGCCAATAGGTGTGGGCAACGGGCCACGGGTACATACCGCGAATGTGATTAAATAGTTGACGAGCTGTCTTATTCCAATCCAGTACCTCTTCTTCTGGCTGGATATTTGGTGAGAAGGTTACCTGTTCTGGATTTTGAGCGACTGGTTTCAAGTCACCAGCAATATAGGCTGGTAAGGTTTGTAATAATAAATCCCGACCAACAACAGCCAACTTTTCAAACAAGGTGCCGACATTGTCGCTTTCTTCAATAGCAATGCTATCGCTGGAAATCATGTCACCGGCATCCATTTCCTTGACCATTTCCATGATGGTTACGCCGGCACGTTCATCACCGTTAATCAAGGCGTAATGGATGGGGGCACCACCACGGTATTTAGGAAGAAGAGAAGCGTGAACGTTGACTGCAAAGCTAACAGAATTCAACAATTTGGTCGGTAGGAATTGCCCAAAAGCTGCCGTCACAATCCCATCTGCTCCTAAATTCATCAGCTCGTCCATTTCTTGGCTTCCAGATAGCTTCTCTGGTTGATAGACTGGTAAATTGTATTCCAAGGCTACTTCTTTCACAGGTGTCATTTGGATGACTTTTTTTCGTCCAACAGCTCGGTCTGGCTGGGTTACAACTGCCAGTATGTTATAATTTCCATCAGCTAAGAGCCCTCTTAAGACCGTCGCTGAAAACGCTGGCGTTCCCATAAAAATTAACTTTGTCATATTCGTGTTCTCATCTCCTTTTCATTTTCTGATTCATATCAATTATACTATCCCCTAATTATATCATTTTTGCTTATTTTTTCCTTAATTAAAGGTTTTTAAAACAAAAAATGCAAGGTCAATAGTGACCTCACATCATATTCTGCGGTTCATTGTCAATAATCAGCCGCAAATCTTGGTTTTCTCTCTCTTGTGTCCAATCTAAAATCTGATTGAGCACCTCTTCCAAACGGTCTTCATGCCGGTATTTCAATATGATCTGGTAGTGGTAGAGATTATGAGTTCTGGCAATAGGCTTGGGCGTCGGTCCCAAGATTTGAATTGCATCTGTTAAGTGTTGACGGAGAAAGGCTACCGTTTCATAGGCTTTTTTCACAACAAATTCTTCCGACTTGTGCGAAAAGGTTAAGCCAACTGTAAAATAGTAAGGTGGATAACCAAGATTTTTCCGAATGCCCATCTCATAACGATAGAAACCTTCATAATCCTGCTCTTTGGCAAAAGCAATGGCATAATGATTGGGGTTATAGGTCTGAATCAGGACCTCCCCTTCCTTATCAGCTCGACCAGCCCGACCAGCTACCTGAGTTAGCAACTGGAAGGTCCGCTCAGAAGACCGAAAATCAGGCAAATTCAGAGCCGTATCCGCATTAAGCACCCCAACTAGGGTCACATTTGGAAAATCCAAGCCCTTGGCAATCATCTGAGTTCCCAGAAGAATATCCGCTTCGCCTCGACCAAACCGTTCGAGCAAGTCCTCATGAGCACCTTTTTTCTTGGTAGTATCCACATCCATACGCAAAATTCTAGCTTCTGGCAAGAGCTCCTGCAATTCATCGTAGGCCTTTTGCGTACCCGTCCCATAATAACGAATAGAACGACTTTGGCAGTTTGGACAGGTCTGAGGAATCCCCTTTTGAAAACCACAATAATGGCAATTCATCGTTTTTGTGTCCATGTGAAGTGTAAGGGAAATATCACAATTGGGACACTGGTCAACGCTACCACAATCACGACACATGACAAAAGAAGAATAACCACGCCTATTCAACATAAGAACGACCTGTTCCTTACGAGCCAATTTTTCTCTTATCTTTTCAATCAGAACAGGGGTAAAATTACTAGCCTCCTGCTGACCGATATAATCACGGAAATCCACAACTTCCACTTCTGGAATACGAGCCAAGGGATTCGCCCTCTGGTTAAGAGTCAGTCTTCCATAGACTCCTCGACTAGCCCGAGCCCGTGTTTCAAGACTCGGCGTAGCAGACCCCAAGACCAGGGTCGCTCGATTATAGTCTGCCCGCAACTTGGCCACATCACGCGCATGATAGCGTGGATTGCTGTCCTGCTTGTAGGTCGCCTCATGCTCCTCATCAATGATGATAACACCCAAATTTGTCAAAGGAGCGAAGATAGCTGATCGAGCCCCGACAACCACCTGGGCATTTCCCGCCTCAATCTTCCGCCACTCGTCATACTTCTCTCCGTCAGACAAGCCCGAATGCAAAATAGCAACCTGCTGACCAAAACGAGAAATAAAACGATTGGTCATCTGTGGGGTCAAGGATATTTCAGGTACTAGCATAATAGCTGTTTTCCCCATTTTTAAAACCCTATCAATAACCTGGAGATAGACTTCCGTCTTCCCAGAACCTGTCACTCCTTGCAGTAGAAAGGTCTGACTTTCCTGACCGATAGAGGCCACAATCTCACGAACCGCAATCGCCTGCTCTGGACTCAAATCCAAGGCCTGTGTTTTTTCCACCTTATCAAAAACACCCTGAGTCCGCGACACTTCCTCTTCCCAGACTTCTATATAGCCTTTTTCTTGGAAATAGCGGAGCGTATCAGCTGAATAGTCCGATTTTAGGTTTGAAAGGAGCTGGTCTTCAGAATGTTCCAAAAGAAATTCCCTTAACTGCTGCCGTTTTTTAGCCCGATTGCTGATGTCTGCTTCTCGTAATTTCTCCAGACAAACACGGTACCATTTTTCCGTCTTGATTTGCTTCTTATCCTTGGCCACATAGTCTACCAAGATTTTTCCTGATTGGGCCAGACGCATGATTTTCCCTTGCTCTGTCACGTCCAAGTCAGAAAAACGAATCTGCTCCTTATCACCGAATAAGCTGAGCTGCTCTGCCATTTCCAAACCAAGCCCTGGACGGATTAATTTGTCATAGGTCGAATTGAGCAAGCTGGGTAGCATGGATTTTAAGAGACTAATTTTATAGGAGAAGACAGACTTCCTCATCTGGTCCGCCAACCAAAATTGCTCTTGATTGAGAACAGGACTATAGTCCAAAACCTCAGCAAGCTCTTTCAAGTCTTGTACCTTATTTTCATCATCTTCATCAATCAAGTCAACTACAATCCCTTGAATCAGCCGATTTCCCTTACCAAAGGGTACATGGACACGTACGCCAACCTTGAGCCCCTCTTCCAACTCAGCTGGAACTCGATAGGAATAAGCTTGATCTGTCTGCATCAAAGGGACGTCTACAATAATCTGTGCTAACATACCATCTCCATTTATTTTACCTTCTAATACCACGACTGATGCGAACAAGGTTCACTTTATGTATAACCTCCAACTATTAGTTGGAGCAAATATTAAAAGATAAGCTAAATGACCTACCTCCTTTCTGTCAAAACTTTCATCATTCCGAAAGTGAAAAGAAACCCGGATGGCAATCCCAACCGAGTCTTGTTCCTAAATCTTTTCGCCTTCTTCTTTTTCTTTAGCAATTTGAGCTTTGATTTTACGCTCTTCTTCTTCTGCCAAACGTTTAGCCTCTTCGGCACGGCGACGAACAGCCTCACGTTTCGCTTCTGGGTCTGGGTGGATGACTACATTACCTGATTCAATTTCTTCCAAGGCGCGTAGGGTGGATTTCACTGAGGTAAATTCTTGAGTTGGTTTGGCACCTGCTTCCAATTCATGGGCACGCTTAGCCTCAAGAATAACCAAAGAATACTTAGATGGTACCTTATCCAACAAGGTATCAATTGACGGCTTCAACATCATAATGCGATTCTCTCTTCTTTCTTTTATCGTTCTGCTATCTGTTCACGAATCATTTCATCGTAGCGACCAATCACTCGGTCTACACGGAAATGTTCTGCTTCGATAATACGCTTGACACGCTCAGCAGCCAACGGAACTTCATCGTTCACAACTGCATAATCATACTCACGCATCAAGGCAATCTCTTCCTTGGCACGTTCGATACGTTGAGCAATAACTTCCTCACTATCCGTTCCGCGACCAATCAAGCGATCTTGCAACTCCTCCAAGTCAGGTGGTGTCAAGAAAATGAACACCCCATCTGGAACCTTTTTCTTCACTTGGAGGGCACCCTGTACTTCAATTTCTAAAAAGACATCAATTCCCTTATCAAGAGTTTCATTGACATAGGTCAGAGGTGTTCCATAGTAATTTCCAACGTACTCTGCATATTCCAACATTTGACCCTGGCGAATCAAATCTTCAAATTCCTCACGACTACGGAAGAAATAGTCAACTCCATCAACTTCTCCCGGTCTCTGTGGACGTGTCGTCATGGATACAGAATATTCAAATTTATTATCAGAGCTTTCAAAAATTTCCTTTCGAACTGTTCCTTTTCCAACACCAGATGGGCCAGAAAAGACAATGAGTAAGCCTCGCTCTTTCATGATATCTCCTTTTAAATCTTTCATTCTAGTGTAACAAAATTTAGCATGAATTTCAACTGCTTTTAAATATGATTAGAATATTTTCTATTCCCAACCCTAAACGAACTTTGAGCCAGTAGAAAAAGAGCCCTTCGGACTCTTCTACATTTACTTAGCAACATCTGTTGCTCTTGTTTCACGGATAACTGTGATTTTGATATTTCCTGGATAATCCAGGTTATTTTCAATTTTCTCACGAACATCATGGGCCAAGATGGTAATCTGATCATCAGTGACCTTGTTAGGATGAACGATAATCCGAATTTCACGACCAGCCTGAATAGCATAGGATTGTTTAATCCCTTCAAAACTGTTGGCGATTTCTTCCAAGTCTTGCAGACGTTTGATGTAGGCTTCCATAGATTCACGACGCGAACCTGGGCGAGCAGCGCTCAGAGCATCTGCCGCAGCCACAATAACTGCAATAGTACTTGTCGCTTCTACATCGCCATGGTGACTAGCAATCGCATTGATAACAATTGGATTCTCTTTATATTTCTTAGCCAATTCTGTACCGATTTCAACGTGGCTTCCATCCACCTCACGGTCAATAGCTTTACCAACGTCATGTAGGAAACCAGCTCGACGGGCCAAATTCACATTCTCGCCCAATTCAGCAGCAAGTACACCTGCTAATTTAGCAACTTCGATTGAGTGGCGAAGAACATTTTGTCCATAAGAGGTACGGAAATGCAAACGTCCCATGATTTTAATCAAGTCTGGATGAAGGTTTGGTGCCCCAACTTCATAAGCAGCAGCTTCCCCATACTCACGAATACGGTTATCCATTTCTACACGGTGTTTCTCAACCAACTCCTCAATACGAGCTGGATGAATACGACCATCTTGAAGCAAGGTCTCCATGGTCATACGGGCAATCTCACGGCGAATCGGATCAAAACCTGATAGAACAACCACTTCTGGTGTATCATCAATGATAACATCGATACCTGTGAGACTTTCAAAGGTACGAATATTTCGACCCTCACGTCCAATAATCCGTCCCTTCATCGCATCATCCGGTAAATGAACCGATGTAATCGTCTGCTCAGCCACATATTCACCCGATATGCGTTGCATCGCTTGGGCTAACAAGTCCTTTGCCATCTTATCAGAACGTTCTTTTACTTCACGCTCTGCTTCCTTGATACGAGTCGCGATTTCATGCGTCAGTTTATCACGTGTATCGGTAAGGATGATTTCCTTCGCCTCTTCTTGACTGAGGGCCGCCACTCGTTCTAACTCCAAAGCTTTTTGTTCTTCGAGTTTTACAACTTCTTGTTCACGCTCATCAATGTGCTTAGCTTTATCGGTCAGACTTTGTTCCTTTTGTTCCAAAGTCTTTTCCTTGTTGGTCAAATTATCGTCTTTGCGGTCCAAGCTAGTCGCCCGCTCTGTCAAGCGTGATTCGATTTGCTTCAACTCTTGACGTTCTGACTTAAATTCTTCTGCAATTTCTTCTCGGTACTTACGAGCTTCTTCCTTAGCTTCCAAGAGTAATTCTTTTTTCAAGGTCTGGCGATCGCGCTCAGCTGTTTTTAGAATAACCTCAGCTTGCTCTTCTGCTCGACCACGAACATTACTAGCTTCTTGTTCTGCGTTTAAAAGTGTCAATTCTGCAGTTTCTTTTGCAGATTTCATCTTCAAAGAAATGGCAAAGTAACCTAATACTAAACCAATGAGAGCAGAAACAAGTGTCACTACTACTGTAATGATATCCATATTTCTACCTCTTTTTTATAATTCGATTTTCACAAAATCTGTATCTATTTTATCATATTTGAAACGATTTCACAATTCCAAATTGTCAAATATGGTATAATAAATTCATCACTTATTTGGAGGAAACCATGAAAAAAGAAGTCACTGTCGAAAGCTTCGAGCTAGACCACACTATTGTAAAAGCACCTTACATCCGCTTAATTTCTGAAGAAGTCGGACCCAAAGGAGACATTATTACAAACTTTGATATTCGCCTTATCCAACCCAACGAAAATGCAATGGATACAGCTGGTCTACATACCATCGAGCATCTATTAGCTAAACTAATTCGCCAGCGCATCGATGGACTAATCGACTGTTCTCCTTTCGGGTGTCGGACAGGTTTCCACATGATTATATGGGGAAAACAAGACTCTGAAAAGATTGCTCAAGTCATCAAGTCGAGTTTGGAAGAAATTGCAGAAGGTATCACTTGGGAGGATGTTCCTGGAACAACCATTGAATCATGCGGTAACTACAAAGACCACAGCCTTCATTCAGCTAAAGAATGGGCCAAACTAATCCTTTCTCAAGGAATCTCTACCGATGCCTTTGAAAGAAAACCAATCTAACAAAAAAAGCGGCTAAACCGCTCAGAACGTAGACAAACTCCTAAAAATATAAAAAAATTGAAGAAGTTTGCGAAAGACAGCAAGTCATTAAACTCTTAGAAACATTGATATTTCGGCGTTTCTGAGAGTTTTTTTATTTTCAACATAAAGAAAAAAAGATTGAAGAAAACTGTCCAAAATGGACTTTTTCTTCAATCCGAAGCGGATAAACCGCTTTTTTGTTTAATAATCCAAGGCATCAGAATGACCAGCACCATTGCCGACAAAGTAGCCTGTCTTACAATTTATAGAGAACAAGTAGGTCCCATCTGGTTTAAACATATTATAGTAGCCATTGCCGTTGATAATATTGACTTTTTCCAAGATATATTGATTGCCTGTTATATACCCACGCTGTTGCGAGATAGTCACAATATTTTCAAGAATACCTGGATTGAAATTCCATGCTTCATTGTTTACATCATCAATCATTACTTGATTATAAGGAACACGACTGCGGTCACGTTGCAAGACGACACCAGCTGGCACGGCAATACCAAAGTCGGTTGTTGAGCCTGAAACCGTTGTTGAAGCGACTTCTGTTGTCGCTGGTACACCAGTAGATATAGTTTCATCAGCACCTTGGTTGCTTGTGACTGCAGCCTCACTTGCTATCGTAGCCGAAGCGACTTCCTGTTGTGAACGACCAAAATTCACGACCGATGCCAATAGACTGTCAACTGCACTAATCCCTGTCGTTGTCGCAGAAAGAGATTCTCCTGATTTAACCGTCGCCGTTGTATCAATTTCACCATTAACAACGACTTCTTTATCAAACTGACCATTAATGGCCTGAATGGCTGCAATGGCTTTTTCAAGATGATCATACTGTTCTTTAGCTTTGGTATAACTGTCCGAATTCTTATCCAATTTTTCCAACAGCACTTTCAGTTCTGCTAATTTACCAAATTCTGAATTTTTTAGCTTGGTCAAACTACTATCCGTAAAGAAACTATTATAGAGCTGTTCAAAAGCGGTCACATTCGCATCTGTCGAACTTGATGCTGTCGATGACGTCTGGCTTGTACTTGTTGAACTTGAAGAAGTCGCAGTATTCGATTTGTTAACCGAATTCATCCAAATCAGCGCTGTCACCATTACACCAATCATTGAAAGCCCTACTGCTGACCAGAAGTAAAATTTCTTTTTCTGGTCCCTATCTGCGCCCTCACTATGGTCCAAGTCTTCGGCTTCATCTTCTTCCAATTCTAAACTAGAATCATCTGCCACTGAAGATAACCCCTCCATTGCTACAGTACTTGCAATCACTGTTTCTTCCAAGGTTTCCATCGGAGCTACCGAAAGTTCTTCTACAATAGGAGCAATCTCCTCACTAACTTCCGTAAGAGAAGACTCATTTGCTTCTACCTCTTCCGCGCTTTCATGTCCTTGATTTTTTTCCTCATCAGCCACCTCAACTAAAGGAAGATGATTGATTTTGGTTTCAAATTTTTGAGATTCAATTTCTGCACGGTGTTGCTTGATGTAACGATCCAAGAGACCATCATCTTCTGTCACACCCGCTTCAATTTCCTTATGTTTTTTGACTGCTTCTTCGATTGTTAAATCTTTCGCCACTTCAAAATCTAAAACTTTCTCCTCATCCAAAGGAAGATGATGACTATTTTTTTCTCCCACGATGTCCTCCTATCCTTGCACTTCTTGCACTTGATGTTTCACTCGTTGACCAAAAAATTGATAAAGATCCACTTTTAGGGTACCATTATACAGTTTGCGTTTCTTATCCGCTTGCTGTCCAAAACGGGTTTCAAACAACTCATCACTAGTTAGAATAAACTTAGACCATGTTTTGAGTGGTTCAAAAGTCTGCCCCATTTCTCGATAAAGGGTAACAATGGCTTCATCATCCAACAAACGTTCTCCGTAAGGTGGATTAGAAATGATGACACCATTAATTTTATCTGAACGCAAGTCTTGCACACGCATTTGCTTGAAAACAATATCCTGCTCAACTCCTGCCGCAAATGCATTCTTCTTCGCAATTTCAATCATACGAGCATCAATATCTGATCCAGCAATATCTAATACCAAATCTGTTTTGATAGAAGCTTGCGCTTCTTTGCGTAATGCAGCCACCAATTGATCCTCAACCCACGGCCATTCCTCAAATGCAAAACTTCTCTTCAAACCTGGAGCTATATTTTTTGCCAACATAGCTGCCTCAATACAGAAAGTTCCCGATCCGCAAGTAGGGTCAATAAGCGGTTTATCTGGATACCAATTCGATAATTGCAAAATAGCAGCCGCCATATTTTCTTTGATTGGTGCGCCACCTTTTTCCACCCGATAACCACGTTTGAACAAACTAGAACCTGTCGTATCAATCATGACTGTCGCCACATCTTTCAAAATCGACACTTCAATTTTAAACTCTGCCCCCATCTCTTGCAAGGGAACCCCTTCGGGACGAGAGAAGTGTTTCTGCAGTTTCTTTACAACTGCTTTCTTAGAAATAGCCTGCACACTTGGTTCATTATGCAATTTCGATTTGACACATTTGGCCTTGGAAATGGGGAACTTGCAGCCTAGAGGCAAGTAATTTTCCCAATCCAAGTTAAAAACTCCTTGGAACAACTCTTCAAAAGTCTTTGCTGGAAATTGTCCAACAATGATTTTAATTCTATCTGCTGAACGCAGCCAGATATTGGTTTCGATAATGGATTTTACATCTCCTTGGAATCTAACACGGCCATTTTCCACTTGGCATTCATAGCCGAGATTACGAATTTCTCGAC
This sequence comes from Streptococcus sp. 2021WUSS109, assembly GCF_044427305.1. NCBI lineage: Bacteria > Bacillati > Bacillota > Bacilli > Lactobacillales > Streptococcaceae > Streptococcus > Streptococcus sp. 2021WUSS109. Next base: position 25,572 of record NZ_JAOTGF010000016.1, on the reverse strand, counting down.
CCACAACCGCTTCCAGACCAGCTGCTGCCGTTGCAATCAACTCAAATTGTTTTTTCATTTTTTTCCTCTACAATAAAAGCTAGCAGAGCTAGCTACCTATTTTATGCAATTTTCTGTAAGCCATGTTTTGTTCCAGTGGTACTAGGTTCTACCACCTTCGATAATCATCTGTCTACTGTCTAAACAGTCAGGATTTCTGTTCATTTCCATCCATCCCATGCCCCGACCAAAGTTTGGGTTGCTAGCTTGAGGGGTTTACCGCGTTCCATTTTTTACGTTTCCATAAAAACTTCGTCACTGTGGCACTTTCAGATCTACTCTGACATATCAAAAGACTTAGCCATTTTAACCGCCGTAACGCCCAAGGGCGTCCCTAGGCTTATTGATTCGCCTAGCACAAACACTACTGGCATCTCAGCCAGTGCTAGCATGGACTTTCCTCATGGTAGAAAACTACCACGCGATTATCCAAAAATTGCACCTTAATTATCTTAGAAGTTGTATCTACAAAGCAAGCCACTTTAAATCAAGGAATATCTCTGACACAAATACAGAATGTATTTGTGTACAAGAAAATAACTGCGAATAAAGTGTCAGTTTAGGTGTACAATTTTCTATTCTTGATCCTGAACGATTTGTTTTCCAAATACTTCTTTCTCCAGACGATTCAGACGGCGGAGAATATCAAAGTTTGTCGCTGAAGATGGACGTTCTGTACGCAATACGTCGTTCGATTCTTCAGTAGGAAGAGTTGTTTTGGGAGAATTTGCTGCCTGCGCTTTCAATCGAGCAATTTCGCCTTTTAACTCCTTGATAATCGCTTCATAAGCATCATAGTCTTTCATAATATCATCAAGAAAATCGTTCACTTCATCTTGATCATAGCCACGAAAACCAATTTTAAAATCTTGCTCGAAAATATCTTTTGTCGTAAATTTAATACTTGCCATCTCTCTCTCCCTAATCTAAAACGTCACTACTCCTATTATATTAAAAAAAATAGGGAAAAATCAAGTCAAATCACTCAGAATTTGAAAAATTTTCAGCCTCCTCATTCAATTCCTCAAAGGTAAGCGTTTTTCTATTATATCCTTCTTTCTTTAAGACCATGTGATATAAATATTTCAAATTGGTTTCATTTTCAGAATCGTAAAATAAATAACAACCTGTCGTATTATCCAGTAGAAACTGGTTATAGTCTCTAAACTGCCCTGGGTTTTCATAGCGTGGATAGGCATACTTTACAAAATCAACCTGCTTAAACCGTGCTAACTTTGCTTGGTTAGCCTCATTCCACTGTTCGCCATGGTTTTCAAATGGAAATATTGTTGCAATACTCAGTTGATATCCCTCGGCTCGTAAATCTTCTAAGACTTCTAAGGACCAGTATTCAAAACCCAATTGACCTGTCAGTATAAACCAACTAACACCCTCTTCTAAAAAACGAATAAAATTCCTACGAATTGCAGATTTAATAATGTGCAGTCGAGGATCTTTTTCTGAAAAAATTCCCAGGTCTGTATGTCTATAACCTGTTACCAAAAGGCTCTTAGTATCCATTTCTTGTACTCTTTTCGCTAATTATGGTATAATATGCTGATATTATTTTATCAAGAAGGAGTTCTATGGTCAATTATCCTCATAAGGTGTCAAAAAAAATCAATAGAACCAGTCCTATTTCATCCCAGCGAGTAAACTTTGCTAATCGCGGAATGTCTTTTGAGGCCGCTATCAACGATAGCAATCAATATTACCTTGCGCACGATATTGCTGTCATTCACAAGAAGCCAACTCCCGTGCAAATTGTAAAAGTTGATTACCCCAAACGGAGCCGTGCTAAGATTGTCGAAGCATACTTTCGACAGGCATCTACCACAGACTACTCTGGTGTTTTTAAAAGACATTATATTGATTTTGAAGCGAAAGAGACACGCCAAAAAGCATCCATGCCCATGAAAAATTTTCATGCGCATCAGATCGAACACATGAAACAGGTTGTAAAACAAGGCGGCATTTGTTTTGTCCTTCTTCACTTTTCAACATTAAAAGAAACCTATCTCTTGCCAGCCACTCATTTGATCGAATTTTATCAAGTAGACATGGGTAGTAAGTCGATGCCTCTAACCTTTATTCGACAATACGGCTTTGAGATTCAAATGGGGCGTTTCCCCAGCATCCCATATCTGGAAATCGTTGAAAAAAATCTATTAGGTGGTGAATCTTTTGAAAACTACAACAATTAAAAAAGCTCTTCTAATCACTGCAAATATTTTACTTGCGGGGGCTATCATTGCCTGCCTGGCCGGAGCTGCATTGGTTGTTTACTACATCCAAAGCGCTCCAGAATTGACAGAAGAATCTTTGACAGCAACTGTGTCAAGTAAAATTTACGATAAGAACGGAAATCTTATTGCAGATTTAGGAGCAGAAAAACGTTCGAGTGCCAAGACTGAAGAAATTCCAACAGACTTGGTAAATGCGATTGTCGCAATCGAAGACCAACGCTTCTTCAATCATAGAGGGGTTGACGTGATTCGTATTGCAGGTTCCCTGATTAATAACTTGAGCGGGGGACGTTTGCAGGGTGGCTCGACACTTGACCAGCAGTTTATCAAGCTGACTTATTTCTCGACATCCGTAGAAGATCAAAATCTAAAACGGAAAATTCAAGAGGCTTGGCTAGCTACTCAATTGGAACGTCGCAATACCAAACAAGAAATTTTGACCTACTACATCAACAAGGTGTATATGTCAAATGGTAATTACGGTATGAAGACTGCTGCTCTTGCTTTTTATGGAAAAGAGTTAAAAGATTTGACTCTTCCTCAATTAGCTCTTTTAGCAGGAATGCCCCAAGCGCCAAACCAATATGATCCTTATACCAATCCAGAAGATGCAAAAGCACGTCGCGATTTGGTATTGGCTGAGATGCTGGAAGAAAAGTACATTGATAATACCCAGTATGAACAAGCTGTTCTAACACCTGTAACAGATGGTTTACAACCACTATCTAATGCAGCTGCTTATCCTGCTTATATGGACAACTATCTGAAACAAGTCGTTGAAGAAGTTGAAGCAAAAACAGGTTACAACTTGCTGACAACAGGGATGGATGTCTATACGAATGTCGATCCTGCCGCCCAGCAGCAACTTTGGAATATCTACAATACAGATATGTATGTCAGCTATCCAGATGATTTATTACAGGTAGCTTCAACGGTTGTGGATGTTTCTAATGGTAAAGTCGTTGCGCAATTAGGTGGTCGTAAACAGGAAACAAATGTCTCATTTGGTACCAACCAAGCCGTTGAAACCAACCGCGACTTCGGTTCTACAATGAAGCCAATCACAGACTATGCTCCTGCTTTTGAAAACGGAATTTATACATCTACAGCAGATTTAATCTTAGACGGTCCTTATAACTATCCTGGTACACCAACTCCTGTCAATAACTGGGATAAACAATACTATGGTAATATCTCTGTTAAGACTGCTATTCAGTATTCTCGAAATGTTACAGCCGTTAAAGCATTGGAAGCTACAGGCTTAGAAAATGCCTTGAAATTTTTGAATAGCGTTGGTATCAATTATCCAGATATTCATTACTCTAATGCTATTTCAAGTAATACATCCGATACTAGCAGTAAGTATGGAGCAAGTAGTGAAAAAATGGCTGCTGCCTACGCTGCTTTTGCCAATGGTGGTACTTACTACGCTCCACAGTATGTCAATAAAATTGTCTTTAGTGATGGAACAGTAACAGAATATGCTCCTAAAGGGACCAAAGTCATGTCTGCCGAAACAGCCTACATGATGACCGATATGATGAAGGCTGTTATGTCTTACGGTTATGGATTAACCGCTTCTGTTAGTGGAGTTCCTATGGCCGGTAAAACAGGTACATCAAACTATACCGATAGCGAAACGGATACTATTCTAGCTTCAATTCCAGAAGCAAATTATAGCTACATGGTCGTTCCTGATGAAAACTTTGTTGGATATTCTAGTCAGTATGCAATGGCTGTTTGGACCGGATATACCAATCGTATGACTCCTATCCTTGATAACAGCATGCGAATTGCAACAGATGTCTACCACAATATGATGCTCTTTATGCATTCGGACTATACTGCTACCGATTGGGAGATGCCAAGCGGACTCGTACGTTACGGTTCCAACTACTATCTCAGAGGTAGTCGCTCACTCTCCAATGCTTATAACACGTACACTAGCTCTAGTACAAGTTCTTCTAGTTCGACTGAAACTAGTGAAACAACCGAAGCGACGACAACATCAAGCGAAACATCATCTGGAACTGCAACCGAGACTGCAACTTCTTCAGCTGAAACTGCAACAACAGGAAACAATCCCGCAACGGGACAGACAGATGGTCAATAAGAAAATTCCCAGACTCTTCTGGGTTTTTCTTTTGCTTAAATTATGATAAGATAAGATTATGAAACCTGAAGTATTTTATAAAACCTTGGCAGACCAAGGTATTCAATTAACTGACCAACAAAAACACCAATTTCATCGCTATTTCCAACTATTGGTGGAATGGAATGAGAAAATCAATCTGACAGCTATTACTGAAGAAAGCGAAGTCTATCTGAAGCATTTCTACGATTCTATCGCTCCAATCCTGCAAGGCCATATTCAGAACGAACCTCTTCGGCTTTTAGATATTGGAGCTGGAGCTGGATTTCCTAGCCTACCTATGAGGATTATCTTTCCGCAACTAGATGTTACCATCATTGATTCTCTTAATAAACGAATTAACTTTTTACATTTGCTTGCCGAAGAACTAGAGCTCGAAGGTGTTCATTTCTATCATGGTCGTGCAGAAGACTTTGCACAAGATAAGAACTTTCGTGCACAATTTGACCTTGTCACAGCACGCGCAGTTGCCCGCATGCAGATTCTTTCTGAATTGACTATCCCTTATTTGAAGCTCAACGGAAAATTAATCGCACTCAAGGCGTCCAGCGCAGAAGATGAATTGACCCAGGCAAAAAATGCACTCAATCTCCTCTTCGCAAAAGTCATCGAAAACCACGACTATACTCTTCCAAATGGCGACCCTCGAACATTGACCATCGTCGAAAAGAAAAAGGAAACTCCAAATAAGTTTCCACGCAAAGCTGGTATGCCAAATAAAAGACCCCTTTAAACATAAGAAAAGAGGCTGGGCAAAAAGCTCAACCTCGCTTCTCAGAGTTCGTGTCAACATCTCAGCGCAGTGGTTGATTGGCAGATTTGTTCGTGTTTTACACTCCAAATCTGACCTAATCAACTGTGCGGGGGCGGGAAGACGAACTCTTTTTTTGACCAGTCGAGTTCTTTCCCGCTCCCTCTTTTATTATCCAATTTTTGTAATATTGGTTGCTTGAAGACCACGTTGGCCTTGCTCCACTTCAAATGTCACTTTTTGACCATCTTCCAAAGATTTGAAACCATTAGACTGAATTTCAGAAAAGTGTGCAAATACATCTGGACCGTTTTCTTGAGCAATAAAACCAAATCCCTTTTCTGCATTAAACCATTTAACTGTACCTTGTACCATTTGTGTTACCTCTTTTTATTTATTTGTAAAATTTATCAAGAGGAAAAACAAAAGATGAAACTGATACTTAAACTCTAAACTTATTTACACTCCCTACTGTAACAGTATATTTCCTATATGTCAACGATAAAGGGTTGATCGGCCCAATAAACTCAATAATCATCGCCACGGATTATAGAATCGACCCTGATTAACAAAAAATAGATAGATTGTCACGACTACTAGAGCAAGAATAAATAGCAAGACAGCGTAATCTATTCTCTGTAGAGGCTGTTGGGTATACCATGTTCTTTTTTTATTCTTTCCAAAACGCCGCAATTCCATAGCCGTTGAAATCGTATCAATCCTCTCCAAGGAGCTGAAAATCAGAGGAATGACAAGGGATAGATTCCCTTTTATACGATCCATCAATTTTCCTTTCCTAGACAATTCCAAACCACGCGCTTCTTGAGACATTCGAATCGTATAAAACTCTTCTTGAATATCTGGAATATAGCGCATGGTCAAACTGACTGCGTAAGCAACTTTGTAGGATACCCCAATTTGATTCAAGCTGGAAGCAAACTGGCTAGGATGAGTGGTCATGAGAAAGATAATCGCTAACGGAACTGTACAAAAATACTTCAAGAGAAGATTCACCAGATAAAATGCTTGCTGACTCGTCAAGGAATAAACTCCCAGACCTGATAGCAAGGGAGTGTCTGCTCCGTAAAGTTCCACTCCATACCGTGGTGCAAACAAGTGAACCATCAGGGCATTCATTGCAGCAAAAATGATCGTCAGAATTAAAACAAGAGAGATTTCTTTATAACGAATCCCTGACATTTTGAACAAGGCTAGAGAAAATACTGCGATAAAAAGAATCAAGCGGGTATCGTAAGTAATCATAGCAAGAATGGAAACTATGAGAAAAAAGAGTAATTTACTGACAGCCGATAAACTATGAATCAAGCCAGTTCCTGGATGGTAACCAATTAGTTTTTGTTGACTCATCTTCTTCTCCTTTCTTCCTGCATATAAAACGTCGTTAATTCTAAGGGATTAACTCCCACCCTCTCCGCCAAGTGAAAAATTGATGTTTCTTTTAAATTGGCTCGCTCAATCACCGTATCATCAGATAAAATTTCTGCTGGACTGGCATCTTCAATAATCTGCCCATCCACCACAACAACAGCTCTATCTGAATAATCTAGCATGAGTTGCATGTCATGGGTAATCATGACAATGGTGTGCCCTTGAACATTTAATTGATCCAAAAACTCCATCATTTCCCGATAATGTCGTTGATCTTGTCCTGCTGTTGGCTCATCTAGCAAAATAATTTCTGGATTGAGAACCAAGATAGATGCTATCGTTACCCGTTTTTTCTGCCCATAGGAAAGTGCCGAAATCGGCCAATTACGAAACGGATACAGACCACATACTTTCAAGATATGGTGAACTCGGTGTTCAATTTCTTCTTCTGTCACCCCTCGCATGCGCAAACCAAGGGCAACCTCATCAAAGATCATCGTTTGGCTAATCATTTGGTTGGGATTCTGAAGAACATAACCAATCCGTTCTGCTCGCTCTTTGACAGAATCTTCTTTGATCGACTGCCCCTTCCAGAGAATCTCACCCTCACCCTGAATAAAACCACAAAGCACCTTGGCTAAAGTAGATTTCCCAGCACCATTTTTTCCAACAATAGCTAGACGCTCCCCCTTATGAATCGTCAGTTGAATGTCTGTAAGAACTTGTTTGTTAGGATAGGAAAAATGAAGATGCTTGACTTCTAACAAAGCCTCTTTCTCTCCATTTTCAAAGTGTAGAGTCGGTAGGGATGCTATATTCAAAGCCTCAATATCAATTTCCCAAACTGAAGAGAGGCGTTCTGCCTGCGCAATCGGATATCCTAAGGCGCGAAGAGTCGATAGATATAAGGGTTCACGGATGCCGTTCTCCTGTAACAATGAGGTACGTAATAAATCATCCGGTCCTCCATTGAACAAAATCCGACCGTCATTAATCAATACAACGCGGTCCACCTGACGATACAGTACGTCCTCTAAACGGTGTTCGATAATAATGGTTGTGGTCCCTTCTTGCTTGTGCAGACGGTCAATCAAATCAATCGTATCTTGGCCCGATTTGGGGTCTAAATTAGCAAGTGGCTCATCAAATAACAAAATAGGACTCTCATCAATAAGAACTCCGCCCAGACTGACACGTTGCTTTTGACCTCCAGATAAATCTTGTGGTCGATGTGCCAGCAAATCGGCCAAAGACAGTCTTTCTGCCCAATCTCCTACTTTTTGCTTCATCACCACTTGGTTTTCCATGTCGTTTTCCAAAGCAAAAGCTAGGTCCTCGGCAACTGATAAGCCAATGAATTGACCATCTGTATCTTGAAGAACCGTTGATACGAGCAAGGACTTATCATAAACTGAAAGATTAAACGCTTCCTGACCATCCAATAGTAAACTTCCACTATGTTCTCCCTTGTAAATATTGGGAATAATACCATTAAGACATTGTCCAATCGTCGACTTTCCTGAACCAGATGGGCCAATAATCAGAACTTTCTCTCCCTGATAAATCGTTAACTGAATGTCTTTTAAAGTGGGTTCCTGTTGCGCTTGGTATCTAAATGTAAAATCTTTAAACTCAATGATTTTTTTCATAGGACTATTATAGCGTAAATTGACTCTGAAAAAAAGGAAGAATCATCAGTTTCTCCCTTTTCAAATACCTTCATCCATGATTCTAGAGCAGATGAATTCTACCTTCTTACCTCACAATCACATTAAAACAATGCCCATCAAGGCCCGTAAAACTTGCTCCATAAAAGCCATGGGCATCTGTCGAGCAATCTGCAATTGGTCCACCATTTGCTTCAACACGCTCTATAAGTGTACCCACTTCTTTCCTACTCGCCACATTAAGCGAAATCAAGACTTCATTGCCACTCGCTACTACCTGAAATGGCACGCGTTGAGCAAAGCTATCTGCCTGCATCAAAATCAAGTTGCCACCCTCAGGCAAAGTCGCAGACTTAATATCTCCAAACGTCGCAACTGCAAAACCGATTGCTTCATAAAACCGACCAGCTATTCAAGGTCTGCTACCGCTAATACTCAATGAAAATCAAAAGTAACCTAGGAAACGAAGCGAAGATAGAACTGAAGTTCATCCAAAATGACTTCATCTCCTTCTCTTTTCTAATTGATAGGCTTCGTATAGAATGGACTGAAAAAATATAAAGAATTCTGATTGCACAAAAAAATTGCACTGATTTTTCAATGCAATTTTGGTATTACTAAGCATTTGCTGGAGTAAGAGTTTCCCCAATCGCTTCCAAGCGTTCTGCCCATTCTTGACGAGTCAAGCCGTTTTCAGAGATGTAACGGTTGCGCTCATGAGCACGGCATTCAGCTGAACAGCCACGAACATACTTGTGCTCATTCTCTTCTGATGTCAAAATGCGACGGTTACAGAATGGATTGCCACAGTTGACATAGCGCTCACATGGTGTGCCATCGAACCAGTCCTTACCAACGACAACTGGGTTAACATGGTTAACATCGACCGCGATACGCTCGTCAAAGACATACATCTTGCCATCCCACAATTCACCACGAACTTCTGGGTCTTTACCATAGGTTGCGATACCACCGTGGAGCTGACCGACATCTTTGTAACCTTCACGAACCATCCAGCCTGAGAATTTTTCACAGCGAACACCACCAGTACAGTAAACAACTACGCGCTTGTCCATGAATTTCTCTTTGTTATCACGGACCCATTGTGGCAACTCACGGAAGTTGCGGATGTCTGGACGGATGGCACCACGGAAGTGACCAAGGTCATACTCGTAGTCATTACGTGTATCCAAAACAACTGTATCTTCGTCCAAGAGAGCTTCTTTGAACTCTTTTGGTGATAGGTAGGCACCTGTTGTCACGAGTGGGTCAATATCGTTGTCAAAGTCGTTGTCTTCCAAACCAAGGTGAACAATTTCTTTTTTATAACGAACAAACATTTTCTTGAAAGCTTGCTCATTTTCTTCATCAATCTTAAACCACAAATCGCTGAACAATGGGTTTCCATGAACGTAGTCCATGTACTTTTGAGTTGTTTCATAGTCACCAGAAACAGTACCGTTGATTCCCTCATCAGCAATCAAAATACGTCCTTTTAGTCCGATAGACTTACAGAAAGCTAGATGCTCAGCAGCATATTCTTTGGCATTTTCAATTGGAACATACTTGTAATAGAGTAGAACGCGAATATCTTTTGACATAGTGTCTCCTTTTCAATCTTTGCAATAGATGATAAAACTCTGTCATTTCTAATAAATGATACCTTACGATTATATCGTTTAGCCCCTCAAAAGACAAAAATCTGAACTGAAAATTTAGAACCTGTATTCGCAGGTTCAGTGCTTATGTGTAAAAAATACGGTAACATGGATGACATGCTACCGCATTTATTGAAGGTTCGCTATAACTTCTTAGTCGTCTAATTCTGTTTTCAGTTGTCGGAGTTTTTCCAAGGTATCATGTCCAATCAGTTGGTCCACTTTTCGCTTATGGCGTCTAGCAATATTTTCCTTCCATTTATCTTCAATAGGATTATGTGGCTTCTCGATTTTCCTTTGCTCTTTGATTTCTCTTGCCTCCTGCCACTCCACTCCTTCAATAACTTCTTCCCAATAGCTGGCAATGGCAGAGCAGAGATAGAGTTGGACCTTATTCAACCAGTGTCCAAAAAAAGTTTGCGGAGCACTTTCCTCCACTAGCCGATAGGTCCTTTGGATTTCAATAAGTTGACTTTGGTATTTTTCCCACTGGAGCATAGCTTTACTCGGCTTTTTTCGATAAAGTTGACGCTGTTTGATTAGAGCGATATACGGTGCAACAAAACGACTCGTCCGTATCTTGATAAAATTTCTGGAGGAGCGAATGGCCACCAGCATGCCTGAGGCCAATAAGCGTTCAACCTCCCTTGCCTGATTATCTGGAAAACGGTAATGGACTTGCCACCCCTCTTCTTCAACCACTAAGCGAATCTGCATTCTACCATTTTGCCAACTCGCCTCCACCTCTTGCTTTTCATCCCATAACTTTTGAAAAAAGAGAAGAAGGTAGTAGCTTTGTTTACTAAGTTCATACCAACTGTTCGTGTGATAAAGGTAGGTCCGAATTGCTCCTTTCATATAAAATTCGCCATGGAAATCATAAAAAGTTGGCTGTTTATATGTAGATTGTGATGGGTGATTACTAACTCGGAAAACCTTATAATAATAATTATTCCAAAGAATGCAGCCATAAATTGATTTCGTCGTTTCCGATTGATAAAGACTTAAAACTTCCTCGTCAGGATTGAGTATAGAATGAATAATCGGTCCCAACTTTTCTTCTGTCCAGACCATACTTCTCCCCTTGAACACATGTTTTTGTTTGTTTTATATTATTATATCATATATGTATTTTTTGGTATTGAAAAAACCCTAGAATTTTTTCTAGGGAAAATAAAAACTTAATCTTTAGACAAACTACCTGTCTTCGTTTGAGATTTTGCATAAACAACCAAAAGGAGTGTCCCTGCAATAGCAACTGTAATACTGTTTGCAATACCTGCTACAAGTCCCTGTGCAAAGACCTTATTCGCCGCCTCACTATAGATAAGAATATCTAAAACTGGGGCAATGACTCCCCAAGCAAGCACATTCGCCGCAATCTGAACAAGGTTAAAGAAAAGAATATCCTTCCCTTCAAAAATCCCTTCTTGAATACGCAGACGTTTTTTGGTAAGACCAACAACCAAACCAAAGACCCCTGATGCCAAAATCCATGACCACCATGGACCGTAAGTCAACGAATCCTTAAGCGTGTGCCCAATGAAACCGACCAAGAAGCCAACCACAGGACCAAATACAACTGCCAATAGCGATTGAACAGCGTATTGAAGCTGGATAGAAGTATTTGGGACAAAGGTTGGAATATTGATTAAATGACCAATAACCACAAAGAGGGCTGCGCCGATACCAGTAGCAACGACTGTTTTGATTGAATTATTTTTCATAACTATCTCCTAAAATTTCTTTAATTACTAATACGTTTAATTTCAATATGCCAGTTTTGACCTACACCGACATTATAAGCCTTGGCAAATGAGCCCTGATTAATCGCAACACCTACACGATAGAGGGAATTGATATAAATCAATGGCTGTCCGATACGTACATCCGCAAAGGACTTGCCATAGGTTACTTGGTTTTGATACACAAGCATGTCGTTATTGTATATGGTCACTTCAAAGCGATCTTCAAACTGCGGTTGCAAGGTGTAAAATTCTTCCCTCGTAATCGAGGTCCAAAGCGAGCCGAATCGAACATCCAGAATATCAATTGCACCTTTTACATAGTCCGAACCAACTTCCGTTGGGACTGTTGGAATTTCCACAATCTTATCCACGCTTAATTCTGGACCAACTTCTTCAAAGCTAATGTGTCCAGAAGCCAATTTAGCTCCCGTATAGGCATAAACATCTCGACCATGGAAGGTGTACGAATGTTCTGTATTGGCACGGCGATTGGCCACCTCTGAAATTTCTCGAACCGCCTTTATTCCCACATATTTTTTGATGAAGGATAGCGTCCCATTATCTGGCGTTACAATGTAGTGATTTTGTTCGGTCAAAGCTACTACACTCTTACGTTTTGAACCAACTCCTGGGTCGACAACCGAAACAAATGTTGTTCCCTCCGGCCAGTATTCGACCGTTTGAAAGAGGCGATAAGAACCCTCAAAAATATTGTACGGAGTAATATCATGAGTTAGATGGTGAACAACTAAATCTCTCGATTCTTGGAGAGCAACACCAATCATCGCTGAAACTGCACCATCAACTAAACCAAAATCTGATTGTAAAACAAGTAAATTATTTGACATACATTCTCCTAATCTTATTACCGTTCTATGATAACAGAAAACCTGTGACCATTCAAATAGATATTTCCAAAGCCTGGCTATAGTTTTTCCTTATACCTCATCTGTCAAGCACTCTACTATCAGCCACCGAAAACTCCGCAAATTTTTCCATCGTACCTTCTTCAAACTTAAGCTAAAATATCCCCACTTCTCTAGTTCCAACCAACTATCGTCTTTGAGCAATTGGATACAAAGAAAACTGCCTAACGGCAGTTCCAATCTCCAACCTTCTAGGACGTCCCACGTACAATGAGAATCGTCTGCCGACGATTTCAATCTCCAACCTTTTAATATAAAAAAAGTGCTACTAGCACTTTTTTATATTAAAACCCATCTACATTCGTGTAGATTTTTTGGACGTCTTCGTCGTCTTCGAGGGCATCGTAGAGTTTTTCAAATGTTGCGAGGTCATCGCCTTCAAGTGATACTTCTGATTGTGGGATCATTTCAAGTTCAGTGACGTTGAACTCTTGGATTCCTGATTCTTTAAGTGCCACGATTGCCTTGTGCAAATCAGTTGGAGCTGTATAGACAGTGATTGTGCCGTCTTCTGCTTCTACGTCATCCACTTCGACATCTGCTTCAAGGAGCAATTCGAAGATGGCGTCTGCATCATCACCTGCAAAGACAACCACACCTTTTTTATCAAACATGAATGATACAGAACCAGATGCACCCATGTTACCGCCGTTTTTACCAAAAGCAGAGCGCACATTAGCTGCCGTACGGTTTACGTTTGATGTCAAAGTATCAACAATAATCATAGAACCATTTGGTCCAAAGCCTTCGTAACGACCTTCTACGAAAGTTTCGTCTGTGTTTCCTTTTGCCTTGTCAATGGCCTTGTCAATGATGTGTTTTGGAACCTGCGCTTGCTTAGCACGGTCGATAACAAATTTCAGCGCTGAGTTTGTTTCTGGATCTGGGTCACCCTTTTTCGCTGCTACATAGATTTCAACACCAAATTTGGCGTAAACTTTTGAGTTAGCACCGTCTTTTGCGGTTTTCTTGGCTACAATATTGGCCCATTTACGTCCCATGGGGAACCTCCTACATTTTATAAAATCGCTTTATTATACCATAAATGGCAAGGATTGAGAAGATTTTTAAAATCTTCTTCACTATACAGTTGACATGTATAGTTTCCCGATATATAATATATAGTACAACTATACATTTGAACTACATAGGAGAAGCCAAATGAAAAGGAACAAGCATCTCCCCTTAACGGAGACAACCTACTATATTCTATTAGCCCTCTTAGAACCTGCCCATGGCTACCATATCATGCAAAAAGTAGAAGATATGAGTGATGGTGATGTGAAAATCGCTGCAGGAACCATGTATGGAGCGATTGAGAATCTTTTGAAACTAAAATGGATTTGTTCTGTTCCAAGTTCCGATAAAAGAAGAAAAGTCTATCAAGTAACAGCAACGGGACAAGAGATTATTAAACTGGAAACACAGCGTATTCAAAAACTACATCATATTGCCAAAGAATTAGGTTTTTAAGGAGGAAGCCATGATAAGACACAAATTATTCACCAGTTTACAAGAGGAAGAACATTGGATTAATTCGATTCAATCCGAAGGTTATCAGCTTGTCAAAGTAACTCCGTGGACAGCAGCCTATCATTTTGAAAAATGTAGTCGACCCCCTCATCCCGTACGCCTTGATTTTCATGAACATATTGCAAAAGGAGAATATTCAAATTACCTCTCTCTATTTGAAGACTGTGGTTGGCAACCTATACAAGGTAGTCGTAGATGTGGCATCCATTATTTTCAACAAACAATCGAAGCTTCAAGCACTGAAATTTTTTCTGATACCGAATCGAAAAAAGCATTCTATTCACGCTACCAAAATTATGCCTACTCCTATTTCGGATTATTTCTGACTTTATTTTTTATCCATTACCAAGTTGGACTCCAAAATGGATACACACTTTGGAATCCTAAATCCTGGTACCTAACTCCAGGACTATGGGAACGGACTGGTACCAGTTTTTGGTTTGGTTTTCTCTTTGAAACCCCATTCGCATTGTTTAGAAGTGGCATCATTCCGTTATTTTTCCTTGCTTGGTCTATTTATTTCCTCCATATCGCTGAAAAAGGTAAAAAAGAAGCGAAGAAATTAGAAAAATACTGATGGCATACTATCCAAAAGAAAAAGATTGAAAAGAATTGACTGCAATCATCTTTTCAATCTTTTTTTACTTTTTACAACTCTACTTTGGCAACTTGGCTATCTTGACTGACTTGTCCAAGATTTTCAAGGCTGACTGATTTGATTTCTGCTGTGTTGGTGAAGGCAACGACGATGGTTGTTTCACGTCCTGCTGAGCGAATGGCTTCAAGGTCTGCGCCAAGGAGCAAGTCCCCTGCTTCAACGCGTTGACCATCTGTTACCTTAGCCGAGAATGGAGCACCGTTTAGCGCAACCGTGTCTAGGCCGACGTGCACCAAGACTTCTACACCCTTGTCAGACAAAATACCGACAGCGTGTTTGGTTGGGAAGACACTGGTTACAATCCCTGAAACCGGTGCGTAGACATTGCCGGAGCTAGGCTCAACTGCATAACCGTCGCCCATCATTTTTTGTGAGAAGACTGGGTCTTTTACTTCTGTAATGGCAATAGCTTGCCCTTCAGCGACAGAGTAAACTGTCTCCGTCACACCTTTGAACTGAGTCTCAGGAGCAACTTCTTCTGTCGCAACAATTTCCGTACGAGGAATAGCTACGCCAGATTCTAGCAAGTCTTGAATGTCTGATTTGAGAACATCTGCTTTTGGTCCATAGACTGCTTGAACACCTGAGTCTTTGATAATCAAGCCCATAGCACCAGCCTGTTTCCAAGCATTTTCATCTCCAACCTGTGCCACATCTTTAACACTAACGCGAAGGCGAGTCATACAAGCATCCACATCTGCGATATTATCACGACCACCAAGCAAGTTGATGATTTGAACTACTTGTGAATTGGCATCCGCAGTATCTACGTTTGAGTTTGAAACCACATCCGTTGTTTCTGTATCATAGTTACCATTGCGTCCAGCTGTTGCTAGGTTGAATTTCTTAATCATAAAGTTGGCAATGAAGTACATACCAACCGCAAAGAGGGCTGTTACCCAGATGAAGTTAATAACATCCATACCGATACCAGCTTTGATCGCCATCGGTGTACGTGTAAGGAATTCGATATTACCAAATGAGTGCATACGCAAGTTGACAACGTCAGCCATGGCAAAAGCCGCACCTTGTACAAAAGCATAAACGACATAGAGTGGCATTGCTGCAAACATGAACATAAACTCAATTGGTTCTGTTACACCTGTCAAGAATACTGCAAGTGCTGAAGAAATAAACATACCTTTGTACTTATGTTTTTTATCTTCATCCACATTGCGGTACATAGCGTAAGTCAATC
Source organism: Streptococcus sp. 2021WUSS109 (assembly GCF_044427305.1). Taxonomy (NCBI): domain Bacteria; kingdom Bacillati; phylum Bacillota; class Bacilli; order Lactobacillales; family Streptococcaceae; genus Streptococcus; species Streptococcus sp. 2021WUSS109. Next base: position 9,607 of record NZ_JAOTGF010000016.1, on the reverse strand, counting down.
CCATCAAAATCCCTGATGAACCAATCATTTGACCAACTTTGAAACGGGCTGGAGTAATGTTTGCAAGAAGGTCATTGTACTGAGCCATATCACCAGCATCTTTGAGGTTGATCAAGTCTGTAATCCAAGCCAACCAGAGTGGATCTTGTCCAAATACTTGTGTACCTGCTTGTGCACCTGTCAAGATGTCATAGGTACCACCAAGTGACGTATAGTTCATTGGAATGGTCAACATGTGGTGAAGACCGAATGGAAGAAGCAAACGTTCCAAGGTACCATAAACAAAAGGTGCAAGAATTGGTGCTGTATCCTGTGAGCTTGCAATCCATTTACCAAAGCTGTTGATTCCTGTTTGAACAACCGGCCAAAAGATAGCTAATCCTAGCGCTACAAGAACTGAGCGATAGATAACCACAAATGGTACGAAGCGTTTACCGTTAAAGAAGGTCAAAACATCAGGTAATTTGCGGTAATTGTAGTATTTGTTATAGGTTGTTGCCCCTACAAAACCAGCGATGATACCAACGAAGACACCCATGTTCAGAGCAGGTTGACCCAAGATATTGACGAAGTAGCCTGAAACTGGAATCTCTGTTCCAAAAACAGTGGTTACGGTTGCTGCTGCATCTGCAAGCATGTCAGTCGTCACACCAAAGAAGTGACCTGTAATCAAGTTAATCAAGATAAAAGCAAGACCTGCCGAGAAAGCACCGCCAGCTTTTTCCTTAGCCCAGCTACCACCGATAGCCAAGGCAAAGAGCAAGTGAAGGTTTCCGATAATCCCCCAACCGATTTGGGCGATAATATTCCCAATACGAATCAAGAGTTCTGATTCTGGGCTGATTAACGGAATAGAGTTTCCGATAGAAACCATAAGACCTGCTGCAGGCATAACTGCAATCACGACCATTAAACACTTACCGAATTTTTGCCAAAATTCGAAACTAAGAAATTTTTTCATTTTTTCTCCTTTATTTTTTGGCTCTGTGCCATTTTATACATTAATTTCAACTTCCACACCAAAATGGTCTGAAATAATCGGACGATTCTCTCCATTGAAAATCACTAAGCTGGATAAAACTTCCTTTTTCTGATTTAAGAAAATGTAATCCAATCGTTTTTCCTGACTGTGACCAGCCCAGCCATCGATAGCCTTTTCAACCGTAATCCCCTGGTCTTTTTCCATCGCTAGATTGTATGAATCATAAAGTCCAAGCTCTGTAATCGCTTCGTAGGCCTCTCGATCTGAGAAGGCATCGGTATTAAAATCTCCCATGAGAATCTTAAAACGTCTATTGCCAGTCCGTTCCACAATCGTACGAATGTTATCAAGCTGGTCTTCCTCTTCACTCCCTGGAAGATTGATGTGACAAGAATACAGGTCGATCAACTGGTCTTGATAGAAGACCGTCAAGCCCATAATTTTTCGTGATAGGATGGAATCAACAGATTTATTCTGACTACAATAAAATGGATCCACTTCATAAACTGGCAACTTGGTAAGAAAGGCAATCCCTTCTTCGTACTTATCGTAGCCGATATGTGAGTTGCTCCAATAATATGAATAGTCAAATTGTCCCAAGGCTCTTAATTTTTCTAATAAAATCAAGCCATAATTATCCGCCTTCAAGTCTTTCGTTACCAAATCAGCAGTTATGAGCTGATTGACTTCTTGAAGAGCGATGACATCATAAGCCTTTTCAGCTATTGTTTGGGCTAAAACATCTAGTTTTTCATCCTGCCTTTCTTCTAACCAGGCATGGACATTAATTGTTAGTAATTTCATTGCTCCCCCTCTCTCTGAAAATGCGTAACCGTTTTCTTTTATAGGAATAGTATAACGTAAACGTTTGCATTAGTCAATAGCTTTTCCGTAATATTTTAAACTTTTACGTAAAAGCTGTGTGTTATACTAAATAAAATAGATGTATTGCCCCTTTCTGGCTCTTTTATGATACACTAATGGGTAGAAAGACAGGAAACTATGAGTAAGTATAAAAAAGTTTATCAAGATATTAAGAAAAAAATCGAAGAGCAGGTTTGGTCAACTGGACAGGCCCTACCGACAGAAAATGAATTAATGGAAGTGTACTCCTACTCCAAGGACACCATTCGCAAAGCACTATCTCTTCTTGAAATGGATGGTTATATTCAAAAGAAACAGGGGAAATCTTCTATTGTTATCGAACATGGTCTAATGAAGGACCAATATCTTTCTGAAATTAAAACAGCGGGCGAATTGAACAAAAGATCACAGCACCAAATTCAGACCCAGCTTACTTCGCTTTATATTATTCAAGGCCAAGAAGATTTAATGTCAACTTTCGAAGTTGATGATAAGGTAGATTTCTATCGAGTGAGTCGGGTACGGACAATTGACGGTGAGCGGTTGGAATATGACATTTCCTATTTCGACCGTAGGGTCGTTCCATATCTCAGTAAAGAAATTGCCGAAAGCTCTATTTACCGCTACTTAGAAGAAGAACTCCATTTAACAATTTCTCATTCCAGACGTGAAATCTCCTTCCGTTTTGCAAACGAAGAAGAAAAACAATTGATGGACTTAAGGGACTATGACATGGTCGTCGTGGTCACTAGTATCACCTATCTTTCAAATGGTCAAGCTTTCCAGTATGGAACCATTAGCTATCGGCCTGATAAGGTAAGCTTTGTCTCAATGGCGAAACGCTAAAAGGAAACTTTCGATTTTTTCGACCAAGTATATAAAACTTCTAGAATTTTATAGTTATAAAAAGAATGTCTCCGCTTTTTCGGAGACATTCTTTGCATTTATATACTAAGGAGAGCACCAATAATGGTAAAAACTGGTCGGTTTTTATTCTTCAACACATAGGAAGAATTGATCTGATAAGTTTTGGAGTGGTTCAATCAACTTTCCTACTAATTGTTGGAATTCAATTAGTTACTGTGCCAGATGTCTTGATTGTACTGTTCAATGGTACGGTCAGATGAGAAGAATCCAGCTTTGGCAATGTTGTGAACAACTTTCTTGTTCCATGAATCTTGATCTTCGTAATCTGCAAAGACTTGTTCTTTTACTTCGATGTATTCAGCTAAGTCAATCAAGGTCATGAACCAGTCTTTCGAAATCAATTCATGGTGCAAGCGTGCAAGACGTTCCTCGTTACCAAGTGCCTTCACTTCGTCGCTAACGATAAAGTCGACTGCACGTTTGATATTAGCATCGCCATTGTAGTAGTCAGCAGATACATATCCAGCCTTATCGTACAAATCGATGATGGTATCTGAATCTTTACCAAATGTATAGATGTTGTCCATACCAGCCAACTCAGCAATCTCAACGTTGGCACCGTCCATGGTACCAAGTGTCAATGCACCGTTCAACATGAATTTCATGTTACCAGTACCTGACGCTTCTTTAGAAGCCAATGAGATTTGTTCTGAAATATCTGTTGCAGGGATGAGTTTCTCAGCAACTGTCACATTGTAGTTTTCTACCAAGTGAACATTGAGGTATTTATTTACTTCTGGATCATTATTGATCAACTCTGACAAGCAAAGAATCAAGTGAATGATGTCTTGAGCGATAATATAAGCTGGAGCTGCTTTACCACCGAAGATAACAGTGATTTTACGTTTTGGAAGGTTACCATTCTTGATTTCAAGGTATTTATGGATAACATACAAAGCATTCATTTGTTGGCGTTTGTACTCGTGGAAACGTTTGATTTGTGTATCAATAATAGAATTTTCATCCAGTTCGATACCTTTGTTGTCTTTAAGGTAACGTTTCAAAGCCAATTTATTATTGAATTTGATTTCTGCCAACTTAGCATGAACTTCCTTGTCATCAGCAAAGGCAAGCAATTTTTCAAGTTTAGTAGCATCTGTCAAGTACTCATCGCCAATCAATTCTTTGATGTAGTCAGCGAGGTCTTGGTTGGCAAATTCCAACCAACGGCGGAAAGTGATACCGTTTGTTTTATTGTTGAATTTTTCTGGGTAAAGCTCGTAGAAAGCTTTCAATTCAGAGTTTTTGAGGATTTCTGTGTGAAGCGCAGCTACACCGTTCACTGAGTTAGAGAAGTGGATATCCATGTGAGCCATGTGTACACGACCTGATTCATCAATGATTTGGACTGCGGGGTCTTTAATTTCTGCACGAATAAGGGCATCCAATTCTTTGATAATATCAACCAAGTGCGGCACCACTTCTTCAAGGAACTCAAGTGGCCATTTTTCAAGCGCTTCCGCCAAGATAGTGTGGTTTGTGTAACCAGTCATATTCTTAACGATGGCAACTGCTTCCGCAAATTCAATGCCATGTTTTTCAGTCAAAAGACGAATCAACTCAGGAATCACCATTGATGGGTGAGTATCGTTGATTTGCACATAAGCGTAATCAGCCAAGTCATGCAAGTTTGAACCGCGCTCAATTGCTTCATCAATCAAAAGTTGAGCCGCATTTGATACCATGAAATATTGTTGGTAGATACGGAGCAATTCACCATTCTTATCAGAATCATCTGGGTACAAGAAGAGTGTCAAGTTTTCTTTAATATCAGTCTTGTCAAATGAAATACCGTCTGTAATCAAGTCATAGTTTACTGACTCAATATCAAACAAATTGAGGTAGTTCTTAGTCTCTTTTTTATAGCCAAGAATATCAAGACGATCCAATTTTGATTTCAAAGTGAAGTTTTTGAATGGAACATCATAGCTGATAGTTGTTGGAATCAACCAAGAATCATTTTCAATCCAGAAGTTTGGCTCTGCTTCTTGCTCATTTTTCTTAAATACTTGGCGGAAAAGACCACAGTGGTAGTTCAGACCAACACCTTCACCGTTGATAGCAAGTGTTGACATAGAATCAACGAAACATGAAGCCAGACGTCCCAAACCACCGTTACCAAGTGATGGTTCTGGTTCAACATCTTCAACTTGAGCCAATGATTTACCAGCTGCTGCCAATTCTGCTTGAACGTCTTTGTACACACCCAAGTTAATCAAGTTGTTTGACAAGAGTTTACCGATAAGGAACTCAGCTGAGATATAGTAAACTTTACGTTTTCCTGTGTTTTTTGGTTTTGTAGCTGCAGCTTCTTTTACGTAGTTTAACAATTGAAGATAGATTTCTTCGTTTGTTAAATCAGCTAATTTCTTCGAAGTATTTGTTTCTGCAAATGTTGTAAATTTAGTCATGGTTTTCATTTCCTCGTTGGTATAGTAATGTCATTTTTGTCAAGAAGTCTTTGCGTTCTTGGGTCAAGTCTTCAGCTTTCATGCGCCATTCCCAGTTTCCACCGATAGTTGACGGCATATTCATTCGACTTTCTTCACCCAAGTCTAGGACGTCTTGCATGGTTGCAATAGCTGTATCACTCACTGTTGCAAACAGCATACGGAGCATAGCTTGGCTAACTTTTTCAATCGGCTTACGGTTGCTGTAGGCGTCCACGTATTCTTGTTGTTCTGGATCAAGATTGTTGTACCAGCCATTGACAACCTCATTATCGTGAGTTCCAGTGTAGGCAACTGAATTTGGAATGCAACGGTGTGGAGCATCGATACTCTTACCTGTTACATCAAAGAAACCAAATTCTAAGATTTTCATGCCTGGATAGCCACAATCCGCAAGCAATTTGCGAGCTTTAGCGTCAATGTTTCCAAGGTCTTCTGCAATGATTGGAAGGTCTCCAAGTGTTTCTTTGACAGCCTTGAAGAGATTGTAGCCAGGACCTGGTTCCCAGGTACCAACCTTAGCTACTTCTGCCTTACCATCAACTTGCCAGAAGTCTGAGAAACCTTTGAAATGGTCAATCCGAAGGACATCATAAAGTTTGAAACTTTCATGGATACGATAAATCCACCAGTTATAGCCTGTTTTTTCATGTTCTGGCCAATCGTAAATAGGATTTCCCCATAATTGACCATCTGCCGAGAAGTTATCAGCTGGTACACCTGCTACATAAAGCGGCTTGCGTTCACTGTCCAATTTGAATAGTTGGGGTTTTGTCCACACTTCAACGCTATCAGCAGAAACATAGATTGGCATGTCTCCGATGATTTTGATGTGGTGTTTGTTGGCATATTCTTTCAATTGTTTCCATTGGCTGAAGAAGAAATACTGTGTGACTTTGTAGTAGTCGATTTGATTTGCCAATTCTAAGCGGTACTTATCAAGAGCTTCCTCGTTGCGAGCTACAACTTTTTTATCTTCCCATTCTTGGAGAGCTTTATTACCAAAGTATTCCTTGATAGCCATGAACTCCGCATAATCTGTCAGCCAAGATGAGTTAGCCTTTTCAAACTCTAGAAAAGCAGCTTTCTTCTTATCATCTTGTAAAAATGCTTGAACTGCCTTCTCCAAAATTGGTCGGCGAACTTGATAGATAAGAGCATAGTCTACTTTTTCAGGATTATCTCCAAAATTTACATCTTGGAAATCTTCTGTTGCCAATAAGCCATCTTCAACCAAGAGGTCAAAGTCTATCAAGTGTGTATTTCCTGCAATAGCAGAGAAAGACTGGTAAGGAGAATCTCCATAGCTTGTAGTTGTTAGTGGTAAAATCTGCCAGTAGGTTTGCTTGGTTTCCACCAAGAAATCTACAAAATCATAGGCAGACTGTCCAAAAGTACCAATACCAAACTTACCTGGAAGTGAGGTAATATGCATCAAAATTCCACTGGTACGATTTGTCATAAAAACGTTTTCCTTTCTGTCGGTTACGAATATAGTTTAACGCAAACGTTTGCACTTGTCAAGGATTTTATAAAAAAAGTTTTAATGTGCTCTAGAATGCCTATTTTATAGCATTTGTTAGCGAATAACAAAAAAGAAAAATCAGATATTTCTATCCGATTTTTCAAATTCTTCACTATTTTTAAGCAAAGCTTTGCTCTTTTATTTGGATGCTTCCATCAACCACATCCGCTTCCAGATATTTGACATCAACATGATCCAAATAGTAATCTGTTACCTTGTCTCGGATCTGATTTTCAATCACACGGCGCAGAGGACGGGCTCCCATGGCCTTGTCATAGCCTTCTTCCATCAAGAATTCTTTGGCAGCTTCCGTTACCATTAATTGGATGCCTTTCTTCGCCAGGGTATTATTGACCTGGGCCAAGAGTAATTCTACAATGGCTTTGAGATCATCTTTATCCAAGTGCTTGAATTCGATAACTGCGTTAAAACGATTAAGGAACTCCGGACGGAAGAATGGTGCGATGCGGTCCATGATGTCTTGATTTTCTTCACCTTCTGCCATTCCATAACCAAAACCAGCATTAGAAGTCGCGATAATAATGGTATTTTTAAAGTTAACTTGGTTGCCCTGCCCATCAGTCAAATGCCCGTCATCTAGCACTTGCAAGAGAAGGGTAATCACTTGTGGGTCTGCCTTTTCAATCTCATCCAAGAGAACAATGGAGTACGGATTGCGGCGGACGCGCTCGGTAAGAGTATGGGAATTGTCATCGTAGCCAATGTAGCCAGCTGTGGTACCGATTAATTTGGAAACGGCTGTCCGATCGCTGTATTCAGACATATCCAAACGAATAATGGCATCCTTGTTACCAAACAAGTCTAGTGCTAGTTGCTTAGCCAGCTCTGTCTTACCCACACCTGTCGGACCGACAAAGAGGAAGGAACCAATCGGACGGTTGCCGTCATCAAAACCTGCACGATTCCGACGAATGGCACGAGATACAGCTTCCACCGCATCGTCTTGACCGATAACGTTAGCTGCCAGACGATTTTTCAATTCCTTGAGTCGTTCAATGTCAGAAGCTCCCATTTGAGAGACTGGAATTCCTGTCATCCGCTCAACCGCCTGAGCCACATCATTAACGGTCGCCACCACTTTCTGTTGCTCCGTATGATTATCAATCTGTTTTTGTAGCTTATCAATACGGACTTTTTCATTCAAGGCTTTTTCATAATCCTCTTTTTCAGCTGCTTCCAACTGCAACTGTTTTGCCTCAGCCATTTCTGCTTCTAAGGTCTGAATATCTGTCACAGGATGTTGTGCAGCCAAATGTGCAGCGGTCACATCGACTAGGTCAATAGCCTTATCAGGCAAGCTACGTTGTGGAATATATTGGACGGAATAATCAACCGCAGCTCTCAAAACCTCATCTGGCAATTCAATATTGTGGTGGGCTTCATAAAGTGGCTTAATCCCTTTCAAAATCTGGTAGGTGTCTTCTGCGGACGGAGCATTAACCTTGACTTCATTGAAACGACGAGCCAGAGCGGCGTTCTTGTGAATGGTATTGCGGTATTCGTCCTGCGTAGTGGCACCGATAACCGTCAATTCCCCACGGGATAAAGCTGGTTTTAGAATATCCGCTAAGCCCTTGGAACCTGAGTCCCCACCAGTGCTACCAGCTCCCAAAATCTGATGAATTTCATCAAAGAAGAGAATGATATTTCCTGCTTTTTTGACTTCATCCACAAGATTTTGCACATTTTCCTCAAAAGCTCCGCGGTACTGGGTCCCAGCTTCCAAGCCTGAAATGTCGATGGAGATGATTTCCTTGTTCTTAATGGCTGCTGGCACATCACCATTGACAATGGCTTGAGCCAATCCTTCTACTACCGCTGTCTTTCCGACACCAGCATCACCGACCAGAACAGGATTATTTTTCGTACGGCGAGCTAGGATTTCAGAGGTTTCTTGGATTTCCTTGTTTCGTCCAATGACTGGATCCAACTTACCTTCACGCGCATCTTGGGTCAAATTGCGACCAAGTTTTGCAAGAATCCCATCTGACTTTATCTGACCTTTAGCCTGTGTTTGAGCCACTTCTTCTGTCTGTGGCAGGCGACCAGTCTGACGGTAAATGGCAAATTCCTCCGGTGTCACTTCACGCCCATTGATAGAATAACGGCGACGTTCTGTGCTGTAGCCACCCATGTTGCCCATGAGTTGATTGAAAATGTCGTCCATATTGTTAAAGTTATTGAAATTGTTGTTCATCGTTTTTACCTCGTTTAAGTTTTATTTGCTTTTGACTTTTACTGACCTTTGTTTTAAAAAAATTGATATAGTCTTTTAGTTTGCTTTTAGTACTAGGCAACGAGCTGAAGGCAGTACTGAAGTACGGCAAAGCGAGTTAACGCAGTAATAAAAGATAAACTAAATGACGCTAATAGGGTATAATCCTGTCTTTCATCCCAACCTCCTTAGAAGTTTGTCTTTTACTGACCATTTAGTCAATAAGTCAGTCAAACCGTTCTCATTTGACCTAAACTGACCTTTTGTTCAAAGAATTCGTAAGGCTATTTACCTTACGTAATCTTATTCTACACCATTGGTCAGTAAAAGTCAATAGTTTTATTTGACCTTTTTTGACTTTTTGATATAGTCTTTTAGTTTACTTTTAGTACTAGGCAACGAGCCGCAGACATAACTGGAGTTAGGCAAGGTGAGTTAACGATGTAATAAAAGATAAACTAAACGACGATAAAAAAAATCTACCTGACGGTAGATTTCAGAATGAAGACAAACATCTCGCTTGATGTTTGTCTTTTTCTGTTTATTGGTCTGATAGTCCGTCTTTTTGCCAGAATAGTGGCTATTTGGACAAAATAAAAAGGCTTCCCTGTCCTCATTTTTAC
>NZ_JAOTGF010000015.1:0-60225 GCF_044427305.1 Streptococcus sp. 2021WUSS109 | reverse complement strand
CATAGTTGATGTATCGATAGCTTTTTCTGCTTCTGCTTGCTTATCTTCGAGCTTTTTGATTTCATCTGCCAACTTAGCAGCAACGGCACCTTTAGCATCTGCCTTAGCAGTAATCAAATTGATAGCTACTACACCTTTGTCCTCTTCTACTTGAACTGCATCTGGAGTTGATGCTTTATCAATAGCGGCTGTCGCGGCTTGAGCATCGGTATCTATTGCTCTCTTAGCTGATTCCTTCTCTTCTGGAGTCAAGTTTGGATTGGTGTCAATTGCTTTCTTAGCTGATTCTGCTTCTTTGGCAATCTTGTTCTTAGCATCTTTTTGAGCGGCTTTAAGCTCTTCTACATCAATAGCCTTCACTCCATTATCTTCCGCTGTTTGAATGTCTGATAGATTAGTTGCCTTATCAATAGCATCTGTCGCTACCTTAGCTGCTTCCTCTACCGCTTTCTTAGCTACATCTTTCTCTTCTGGAGTTAAGTTTGGACTGGCATCAATCGCAGTCTTAGCTGATTCTGCTTCTTTGTCAATCTTGTTCTTAGCATCTTGTTTCGCTGCGTCAAGAACATCTTTAGCAAGTGCAGCTACACCTTTATCCATTTCTGCCTGAACTGCGTCTGGGGTTGTAGCTTCATTAATTGCAGTTTTAGCCTTGTCAAGATCGTTTTGAACATCTTCAAATGCTTTGTCTACTTGTTCTTTAGTCAAGTTTGGATTGGTTGCAATGGCTGCTTTAGCGGCAACTGCATCTTTCTCAAGCTGGTTTAAGGCATTTTGTTTAGTGGCATCAAGAACATCTTTAGCGATGGCTGCTACTCCCTTATCCTCTTCTTTCTGAACTGCATCTGGGGTTGCAGCTTCATTAACAGCAGCTTTAGCCTTGTCAAGATCGTTTTGAATATCTTCAAGTGCTTTTTCTGATTGTTCTTTAGTCAAGTTTGAATTGTCTGCAACATCTTCTTTAGCTTTAGCCGTATCTTTCTCAAGCTTGTTCAAGGCATCTTGCTTAGCGGCTTTAAGAACTTCTGTTTCGTTTGCTTTGGCTGCTTTATCAATTGCTGCCGTAATGCCGACAGAGTCTTTAGCTTCATCAATTTTTTCAATTGCTGCTTTCTTAGATGCGTCAATAGCATCAAAATATGCTTTTTTCTCTTCGTATGACAAGTTTGGATTATTGTTAATGATTTCCAATGCATCCGTTGATTGATTTTCAACTTCTGCTTTTGCTCGCTCTTTTTCCTTCGTCCAGTCAATAGCTTTTTCGCCTACTGCTTCTGCATTGTCCAAAGCAGCTTCACCATCAGTCTTAGCATTATTGATTTCTGAAACAGTTGTTGCTTTATCAATGTTTTCTTTTGCTTCTGTCGCCTTGGTATCTAAGTTTTTCAAAGCATCTCCAGCAGCGGCAGTGACAGCCTCCCTAGCAACTTCTTTCTGAACATCTGTTAAATAAATGTCATCATTGATTTCAGCAATTGCTTCATCACGTTTTGCTTCAATAGCTTTTTTATTTTCAGCTAATTTCCTGTCAATTTCAGCTTTTGCTTCATTCTGTGTACCTGCTAATTTTGTGGTAGCATTCTTAATAGTGTCTGTCGCACCATCAACATTTTCATCACTATAGTTAACCGATACACTACCATCAGAATTCACTGTGAAAGCTGACTCAGGAAGCGCCTGTAACTTAGCATTATCTGGATTAGCTTCTTTAACTGCATCAATAACTGCTTTCTTTTCAGTAGGTGTCAAGTGTGCTTGGTCAGCGACTGGAATTGGAGTGATTGGTTTCACCTTGTCAACGAAAGTTATTGTAATAGGAGTAACACTTACGTTCTCTTCAGTTGCATTTGGATTTGTAGGATGATCCGCCGCTTTCTTTCCTTTTGGACCAGATGGATAATTATCATCTCCTACACGAAGATAATAGATACCTGTACCAGCGGTTGCTGGAGCTGTTCCTACGATATTTATATTAAATTTAGTCGAATTACCACCTTGGTCATCACTATTTCCAGACGTATCTTTTCCACTATCATCTAGCTTAGAGACCACTGAGGTCACTCCAAGTTTCCCACGTGCAGAAGTTCCTTCAAATCTAACATTATTTTCATAAATATCTAAACGACCATTGATTTTATCTGGATTCAAGTACGCATTATCCATACCAGGAACACTGATAGTATAGTCTTCACCAACAACACGGATATATTCATCTGCAGGTTTTACTGTTGGTGCCTGAGTATCTGTAAACAAGATAGTATAAGTAAAATCGACAGTCTTCGTCTCCGTTCCTTCCATGTAAGAGTAAACAAATCCATAGTCTATGTTACCTGAACCTGTATACTCTACTTTACCACCGTTTTTGGCACGAATAGTCCCCACCGTGCCATCTACACCCACAGACTCCGCTTTCACAAATTCAAGATTACGCTTAGCTAGTTCTGTAGCTACACCGTCTTTAAGATTGAAATTTTCAAGCTTAAAGCTTTCAGGGAGAACTCCCTCTAACTTGACAGTTCCTACATCACCTGTAGAACCAAGCTCTACGATAGCATGAATAGGAACAGGGTTATCCGTGTATTGGTCGACAGTATCTCTGGAAGTATCTTTCAACTTATAAATGCTAACAGGAATCCAGTTATAGATTGTTTGACCGTAATGATTGGTTGTCTTAACTTTGATTTCGTAGTTTCCACCTGCTGGTAGTGTGTTCAGGGTATCATCTGAAAGAGTTTGGACATTGTTAGTACCGGTTAAGCGATAACCTACAATAGTACGTGTATACTCAGTGTCCGGAACAGTGAGCGATTGATTTGTAGAGGAATAACCGCTTGTTGTATCAATTTTCAACTTATTAAAGATATTTGTCGCTGTCAAATCTGACCCTTTTCCAACTATCAAATCTGTATTGTCAGCTCGTTTATCTGTATAAGCAACAACATAGAATGGGTTGCTATATGATACGTTTCCAGCTGGATCTGTCATCTTAATAATGCGTGAATAAAGACCTCCCGGGCTATAAGGAAATTCACCCTTTAGACGTCCTTGGTCATCGAAAAGAAGTTCAGTCGTCTTTTCCTTACCTATGTTTCCAGCATCTGCATTTTGTATATTTTTATCGTAAACCACCGCAGATGGATTACTTGCATCATAAGAAACGATAAAAGATGGAATTTCGTATGTAACCGTTACAGGATCACCTTGTGGGTCTGTGACTGGGAACGATGCTTCTGCATTAGCTGGATTAAAATCTGGTGCTGTAGGGTTGCCTGTAGTAGATTCTGCCTCAGTAGTTCCTGAAACATTACCAAAAACATGGAGAACTTCATATTTTCTGGCATTATCATTCTTAGCGGATAACTCCGTATTTCTACCAATAGTCGGAATAACCGGTGCTTGGTTTGTTATACTTGCATCCAACATCGCCGTCAAGATTCCATCTTTATCGACTTTCAACATTTCAGCTGCGAGGTTTTCGATGCTTGCGCGAACCGTTTTGACTTGCTCACCGAGTTCTTCTTCTGTTTTAGTCTCACTTCCTAAGGTGTCATTGGTTGCAATTTCTTTGGCTTTGTTAGCTGCTGTTGCAAGTTCAGTGTTACCAGCTTGCTCTTTTGCTACTTGGCGTAGTGCCTCGTCCGCAAGCAAGTTTGCTTCTAAAGACAATCGCATCAAGACATCACGGTTTGACAATTGTGACTCTGCAATTTCCTCTTCTTCAGATTTTTTAGTTACTACAAAAGCCAAAACGTTGATTTGTTTTTCAACCAATTGAAGAGTAATTTCAGGCTTGGCTTGTACCAATTCGTAGCCTGCTGGTACGTCTTTAGATACAGAAACAGTTACTTGTGTTTTTGCTGTTTCATCAGTTGTTTTTACAGCTACAAGGTGACCCTTGCTATCAACAACTTGTCTGTCTTCATTGACATACTGTGTGATGTAACTAAGATAAACAGTACGCTCTGCTGGTTTCGCTGATTCTTCTGATGCAGTTGGTGCTACTTCAGCCTCAGCTACTTCTGACGTCACTGGTGTTGGTTGCGTAGCTGTTAAACTTGCTGGCTCAGGAGTTGCTGGCTTAGTCACATCTGATGCTACTGTTGTTGCGTCAGACGGGGCAATCAATGCTGCTGTTTCTGATGTAGCCGACTCAGCTGTCGTAGTTGTTGCTACTGCTTCTGGTGCAATTTTGTCTACTTTAACTGTGAAGATATTGTCTGCTTTTTCAGTAACGGTTACTTCACCTAATCCTGATACAATGGCATAGCCTTCTGGCACAAGGTCAGCAGTCAAGTAATCTGTTGCTGTTGCAATAGTCTCAACTGTATATACTGAAACCATTTTCACTTTCGTTTCAACAACTTTACCTGTTTGATCCTCGATTTTAACTGTGTATGGTATGGATGCTATCCGCTCACTCACTGCAGTTGCCTGCGCTTCTGTCACTGTGTTAGCATGAACAACAGGGCTGTTTGCGATTGCTCCTCCCAAAATAACGTTTGCAATGACTGCCGAAGCTAGACCAAAGCTAAATTTACGAAAAGAAAAACGTTGTTCTTTTCTGAACATATCTTTATAAGACATGATATCCTCCTATATTTTACTGGCGAATGCCATCATTTCTGGTTCCTGTAACACCATGTACAAAAACACACCTCCTGCTTTAAAAACTTAGCAGAAGGATACCCAGTAGATTATTTATTTTAAAGTAGACAGAATATTTTCATCCAGAGTATATAAAATTTCTACTTGAATACCGTCACCATTATACTCCTTATGCCTCAAAGATACAAGAAAAAATCTGTTATTTTTGAGTTTTTTTGAAAAATTTACTGAAAATCTATCATATTTATATAAAGGAAAACAAATATCGTGTAAATAGCCTACTTTAAAAGGCAATTCAATTACATTTTAAACAAACCATAACTAGTTTTGAGTTGTTCAACGGTACCAAAAACCGAGCGACAAAAACCCTGTGGTACTGCGATTTACTTCTCAAAAATTGTTTGAAATAGGAAATAATGTCTTTCCCACTCACATTTCCCTTACCAGATCTCCAAAATCGCTTGCCAGACCAGTGTCAACACAGTCACTCCCAGCCAGCAAACCAGACCAACCATGAGAGCCGCTTTGCCATTTTTCACCAAGGCAAACATATTTGTCCGCAAACCAATCGCCACCATAGCCATACAAATGAAAAATTTAGAGAGGGACTTCAACGGAGCAAACCAATCTGCCCCTATACCAAATCCACCCGCTATCGTTGTGATTAGACTAGCTAAGATAAAATACAAGATAAAGGTCGGAAAACCTGTCAGGAGGGACTTCTTATCTGCCTTGAGACCCTTTCCTCGGGTTTGCCAAATTGCTAAGACTGTTGTAATCGGGATAATGGCTAAAGTTCGTGTTAACTTAACCGTCACTGCTGTATCTAAGGTCTGACTGCCTAGACCATATAAGCTATCCCAGGTCGAAGCCGCTGCTGTCACAGAGGAGGTATCATTGACCGCCGTTCCGGCGAACATCCCAAAGGCCTGACCCGAATCTGTCGAAAACCCAAGCCACGTTGCTAAAGTCGGAAAGACCAAAGCTGCCAAGACATTAAAGAGAAAGATGACCGAGATAGCTTGTGCCACATCCTCATCATCTGCCTGAATAATGGGAGCTGTCGCCGCAATGGCTGACCCTCCACAAATAGAGGTACCAACGCCAATCAAGGTCGCCAGAGGAGATGAAATCGGCAACCATTTCCACATCAAAAATGCCAAAAACAAAGCGAAACTGATGGTTGAAAGAATAATTGGAAGAGACTGACGACCCACTGCCAAGACCGCTGATAAGTTTAATCCAAAACCCAAACAAATCACCGCATACTGCAAAATCTTCTTAGAGGTAAAGGTCAAGCCTGGCTGAAATGCATTTTTACTTGAAAAATAGGGATACAGGCTCATCCCGATTAGAAGGGCAAAAACAGGCCCACCCACAAGTGGAAATAAATGACCTAACCACTGACCCACCAAAGCCAAAAGGAAACAAAGTCCGACACCTTTGGCATTTTCTTTTACCATAAAAACCTCCTAAAATATCAAACGTAACACCGCGGTTGTAACAACACCAACCAAGACTGCTAAAAGGATATTTTTTGTTTTCAAAACCACAAAAAATATCGGAAGAATAGCCAAGCTTTCCACAGGGAGAAAACTTGGCAAGGAGCCAACTTTCTCATCCATAATACTGGAGAGGGTCAATGCAAAAATGATAGTGATTGGCAAAAAGCTGAGGAATTTCACCAACTTTGGGGGGAGAGATTTATTTTGCGTCAGGACAAAAGGTAGGACACGTGGCAACCAAGTCACCAGCGCCGCCATTAGAATAATCAGTAAAATGTTAGTTTTTATCATCAATCATCACCCCCACAAAACAGCCCAAGAGCGTCGCCAGAAGCACCGCCACATAGGACGACACCATCATAGACAGACCGATATAGCCCAGACCGACTGCCAGCAGAATCAAGCCAATTTTTTTCAGCGGAATGGTCCGAACCATAGCCTCTAACTGACCTGCAAAAATACCGACAAACATGGCAACCAAGGCAAAGTCCAATCCAAACTGCTCAGGATTTGGAATGAGACCTCCAATCAGATTACCGAGAGTCGTGAATGTAACCCAAGAGGCGTAGCTTGCAAAATTATTTCCGTACATCCATTCTGGAGTAATGGTATGATGCTCAATCTGCTTACGCAAAAGAACTGCATAGGATTCATCCGTCACAAAGGATCCTATCAAGATATTCGATCCTAAACGATTTCCTTGAAAAATAGTTGTCGCATGCAAGCACATCAGAAAATTACGCAGGTTGACAAAGAAAACGGTTACTGCAATGGATAACAAAGGCGCGCCTGCAAAAATCATGGCACACATGACAAATTGAGCACTCCCGGCATAGATTAATAGGCTCATCAGCCCCATCTCCACAGTAGAAATGCCCGAATTGACC
The DNA here is from genome assembly GCF_044427305.1 of Streptococcus sp. 2021WUSS109. Taxonomy (NCBI): domain Bacteria; kingdom Bacillati; phylum Bacillota; class Bacilli; order Lactobacillales; family Streptococcaceae; genus Streptococcus; species Streptococcus sp. 2021WUSS109. The sequence continues at coordinate 53,228 of NZ_JAOTGF010000015.1, read as the reverse complement.
GATACGACTCCGCAGGCTAGACCAATACTGGCATAGCCTAATACAGTGGGAATGGCATCGCGCATCCCTTCACGAAAAGCATATTTCTTCATTCATTATCTCCCTTCCCCTCACTAATTGATTGAAGAATTATTCTCTCATTTTCTCACATTGCAACTCGTTTTTCAAGAATTCTTATATCTAATACTCAATGAAAATCAAAAGTAGCCTAGGAAACGAAGCCGAAGATAGAACTGGAGTTCATCAAGGCAAGTTGATAACGGATAATTTTGATTTTCGAAGGGTATAAGTAGAGGTCTTGCCCTTATTGATGTACTTTCTGCATAAAATAGACCCAGCCGATAGCTGGGCCTAGGGATAGGGATGCTACTGTTGTTTCTGGAGGACCATCAAACAAGAAGTAAAGTCCTTATTGTCTCCAACATGGTCCCCATGTCGAATCGACAAACCTGTATGCATTAATTGGCTACCAGTATAAACTTCTCCATCAAGGTGATAGACCGCTTCCTCTTCCAACACCTGCAAGTACAAGCGTTGATAGGCAAGATTGGCAGTTGTTAACCGACGGTAATAACCCACGATAACTTGCTGACCATCCGAGGATTGGACCTGCCAAGCCGTTATTTCTCCATCGAATGGACTTTTCAGACGAGTGAAAATACCCTGTTGGAAAATCTTACGGTGAGTCTTGTAAAAGGCAATCTGCTCTTTCATCTCTTCCAACTCTTCTTGGCTACACTCAAACAAATCTAACTCATAGCCAAAACTTCCAAAGAATGCAACATTGGCACGTGTGCTTAGTGGAGTAGCACGCCCCAACTGCTGATTCGGACTAGCTGACACATGACAACCCATGCTATTTAGAGGATATACCATGCTCGTTCCATATTGGATTTTCAAGCGTTCCATGGCGTCCGTATCATCACTGACCCAGGTTTGCGGTGCATAGTAGAGCATTCCCGGGTCAAATCTAGCTCCACCACTTGAACAAGATTCAAACAGAACCGTCGGAAAAGCCGCTATCAGGCTATCATATAAACGGTAGAGATTGAGAATATAGCGATGGAAGGTCTCACCTTGCCGCTCTGCCTCCCGTGTACATGTAAAGACCTCTGTCATATAGCGATTCATATCCCACTTGATATAGTCAATATCATGCTCAGCCAACAGCCGGTGGAGTTGGTCATGAATATTTTGATAAACATCCTCCCTCGACAAATCCAAAGTATATTGGTGGCGTCCGTGCGATTGACTATGCTGAGGATGATGGAAAATCCAATCTGGATGCGCTCGGTATAAATCACTGTCTTTATTGACCATTTCTGGTTCAATCCAAAGTCCAAATTTCATTCCCATAGCATGAACTTGGTCAATAATCCCTGTTAAGCCACTTGGTAATTTCTCTCGGTTGACCGTCCAATCTCCCAAGCCTGCTCGGTCATGGTTTCGCTTGCCAAACCAACCATCATCCATGACAAAGAGTTCAACACCAAGACCTGCAGCCTCTTTGGCCAAGGAAAGAATTTTTTCCTCATCAAAATCAAAACTCATGGCTTCCCAGTTATTCAAGAGAACAGGCCGTTCTCTATCACGCCAATAGCCACGCACCAGATGTTTTTGGAAGAGGCGGTGATAGGTTTGGCTCATGCCATTCAAACCATGCTCGCTATAAACCATAACGACCTCAGGCGTCTGGAACTCTTCTCCCTTATCTAATGTCCAAGAAAAACGTTCAGGATGGATTCCCATACTCACTCTCGTCTTTTGGAAAGAACTCACATCCACCTGCGCCAAAAAGTTTCCGCTATAGACGAGCGAGAAGCCCAGTACTTCTCCCTGATGCTCATCCGCATTTGGTCGTTTCAAAGCCATGAAGGGATTGTGCTCCGCACTACTAGCCCCTTTGAGACTGTAAATAGACTGACAACCTTGATGAAGAGGCGATAATTGCAGATGCCGCTCGCGTCCCCAAGCTCCATCCAAATGCAACCACTCATAGTCCATATCAGGCAGACAAAGTGTCATACTCAAGGCACGGTTCAAACAGACAGATTTTTCTCCGAGTTGTTCAAAACGAGCAGAGCGAGTCACCGCTGGATAATCTCGAAAAATCGTATAAGACAAGACCAGGCGGGTCTGCGACTCTTCATCCAACAAATAAATATCCAAACTATCTGCCTGTCCCTCCTCATCCAGATAGAGATGAGGAAGACCCTTTAAAGCCGATCGCCCAGCATAAATCGCATGACCTTGATAAACAAAATGCGATAGGCTACTGCCATCCTTCTGCACCAACTCAAAAGTCGGAGAAAAATAGTCCGTTGTACCATAACAAGCAAATTCAGGATTGGCATATTGGAGTGAGAAGAAACGGTCATCGTCTTCTACAAAGGAAGTCAAAGCACGATACTCATCTTCACGCACATACTGATAGGAAGCTGTTTCTGTTACACGCTTTCCATAATACAAACTACCAATATGACCATTAGGCAAGACCGTCAACACATAGCTAATAAACTCATTGTAAAGATGGAATTCCTTTGTCTTTTCATGAAAGATAATTCCCATTGTAGCCTCCTATAATTTTCCACCAGATGTCGCAATCCCTTGGATAAACTGTTTCTGGAATATCACATAAAGTACCAACATCGGCCAAATAGCCAAAACACTTGCAGCCATGAGCTGAGGATAGTTAACAGCGTAAGCTCCCTGGATCTTAGAAAGTGCGCTAGACAGGGTAGCCTTGTCCGCTTCTGAGTTGATAATCAATGGCCACAGCAAATCCTTGAAAGCAAACAAAGCCGTAAAAATCGCTAAGGCAATCAAGCCAGACTTGGCCAAAGGCAACATGACCTTAAAGAAGGTCTGCCCAATATTACAACCATCCAATTTTGCAGATTCCTCCAATTCTTTTGGAAGACCCATGAAAAATTGACGGAGCAAGAATGTACCAAAGGCACTGACAATTCCTGGGAATACCAGAGCAAAAATCGTATTGCGCATACCAAGTTGGTCAATCATCAAATACTGAGGAATGACGAATAACTGAGGTGGCACCATCATTTGAAAGAGGACCAGACCAAACAAGAAATTCCGCCCAGGAAACTCCAGTCGAGCAAAGGCATAAGCTGCCATAGCTGAAAACATAACCGAGCTAAAGATACGCCATAACATCATCAAAATGGTGTTCAGATAGAGTATCGGAAAATTATTAGTCCGAATAGCCTCCGTATAATTGCTCACCATCCAGTTACTTGGTAAAAAGTGGAAAGGATTCATCTGAGTGGATTCGGTTACAGTTTTAAAAGACGTCAACACCATCCAAACAAATGGGATCAGCATGCCCATTGCCACTAAAATCAAGAAGGCATGCATCCAGATTGTTGATTTAAAAGCTGATTGTTTCACATGAACCTCCTTAACGGTAATGCACCCATTTTTTCTGTACCTTCATCTGAACGAAAGTAATGACAAGAATAATTAATAACAACAACATGACGATGGTGGAGCCATAGCCCTTATCCGAATATTTAAAGGAATTATTGTAAAACAGATAAACCAGAGATACTGTCTTATCATAGGCAGGACTACGAACATCCTCCATCATATAGATAACATCAAAGACTTGCATGGATTGAATGACACTGGTTACCACAACAAAGAACAGGGTTGGTGAAACCAAGGGCAGGGTAATGGAGAAAAATTGCTTGGCCGGACTAGCTCCATCAATGCGAGCTGCCTCATAAAAATCCGTTGGAATTTCTTGCAAACCAGCTAAAATTAAAATCATACTATAACCAACCGTACTCCAAATTCCAATCAAAGCGATTGAGTATAGAGCAATCTTTGGATCTTCAATCCAGTTCACAGCACCCAGTCCCAAACGACGCAAGATATAGTTAATCAAGCCGAAGTCCGTATTGTAGAGCCATTTCCAAACCATGGTCACTGCGGCTGGTGCTGCCACCATAGGCAAGAAAAAAATGGTTCGATAAATATGCTTACCTTTAATCTTAGAATTAAGCAAAACTGCAAGCAACATGGCCAAGGCAACGGTAGCCGGAACAACTAGAATCGTATATTTCAAGGTATTCCATGTCGCCTGCCACACTTGCGCATCCCCTAACATGCGTTGGTAATTTGCCAAGCCGACAAAGATGTCACCTTTGCCGAAATCTCCACTCTTATGAAAACTCATCTTCATGGTTTGGAAAATAGGAATAATATTGAGCACGATTAATCCAATAATGGTCGGTGCTACCATTCCCCATCCCCAAATTGCCTCATTTAAACTTCCTTTTTTTCGGAACATCTTATCCCCATCCTTCTTCATTTTAATAAGAAGGTCCGGGGAAGAATCAACTTCCCAAGACCTCCTACCTATTTTTCAGTTGCTAATTCAGCATTCATCATATCAGCTGTTTCTTTGGCAGCTTCTTCAGTTGCTTTTTCTCCAAGATAAGCAGGTTTCAATAGCTCATAAGCCTTATCTTCCCACTTGATGGTTGTTTGTGAATATGGACGAATCTGCGCATAATCCACCATGTCAACATAATTCTTGATAGTAAAGTTTTTGTTTGAATCTACCCAAGTATCTGCCGCGCCTTTATAAGCCGAGATTGCCACACCAAGTGTTGCCTGCATTTCTTGTGCCTCTTTTGAGCTGAGGTATTCAACCCATTTCCAAGCAGCATCTGGATGTTTAGTGGTAGCAGCAATGGCATGACCCAATCCATTAAAGATGGTTGCACGAGTTCCATCTGGCCCTTTTGGCAAGACAGCTACATCAGCATTTTCACGAATGTAGTCATTAGCAGTGAAACCAGATAAATTCCAAGAACCGAAGACGCTCATAGCCACTTGACCGTTTTGGAATGCTTCGGCCCGCTCTTTATCTACTGTAATAGCCGGTGAAATTTTTTCTTTGACAAAGCTAAAGTAGTAATCCAAAGCCTCAATGGTCTTAGGATCAGCATAGCCTGATTTCAAATCATCAGTAATGACCTTACCACCATTTTGATAGATAAAGTTGTAGTAACCCTCTTGGTTACTCAAACCAGCACCGAAACCATATTGACTACCATCTGGCTTGGTCAATTTCTTCGCTACTTCTTTCAACTTATTCCAATCCCAAGTATCGTCTGGGTATGGAATACCTGCTTCGTCAAATAATTTTTTATTGTACCAAAGACCGATTGTATCGAAATCTTTTGGAATAGCGTACTGCTTACCATTTATATTGTAGATTTCATTCAAACCATCTGGGAAATTGGCTAGTTTAGCATCCTCACTCTTGGCTAAATATTCATCCAATGGCAATAGCATTTTATTGGAACCATAGCGATAAATCTCATTTGAATGCATCCAGAAGGTATCAGGCAATGAACCACCTGTCGCACCAGCTTCTAACATGGTCCAGTAGGAATCCCAGTCCGATACTTGAATATTAATTTTAATATCTGGATTCTTTTTCTCAAACTCATCCGCAATCTTTCTCAAACCAGGCTCTTGACCAGAATCCCAAATAGCATAGGATATTTCTGTCTTTCCTGAACTACTTCCTTCCGTAGTTTTGCTAGACTCAGTCGAAGTAGAACACGCTGCCAGCAGGCCTGCAGCCGCAAGCAAGGTAACATAGCGACCAATTTTCTTCATGATAATACTCCTTTTCTTTTGTCGAATACGTCGACGAACTTTGTTATTTCTACTACAACTATAACATGTAAGCGCTTTATAATCAAATAGGAATATTTGACATATTCCATATGATTTTGGGATATTTTTTAATTTTTTCAAATAAAATGTCACATTTACATATAAATATGCTATACTAATTGTAAGCCTTTACACTTTTGGTATGGAGAATACGATGAAAATACAACCTGAATTTTACGTCTTTAATAACCGATCCTATGTAGATTTTTACCCCATCCAATTTGGCATGGAAGCCTGTAAGCCACTTCACTCATTCGGCCCAACTATGAAACAACACTACCTGTTTCACTACATCATCTCTGGTTCAGGTACTTTTTACGATACCTCCGACCAACGTGAATACCACCTGACCGCAGGACAGGGCTTCCTTATCTCCCCAGAAGCCATCTGTAGCTACGAAGCAGACGAAAAGGACCCCTGGACCTATATCTGGCTTGAGTTTGACGGTCTGAAAACTGAGCATTTTCTCAGACAAGCAGGACTCTCAAAAGAACAACCTATCTTTTCACAACGAGAAATGCCCACCTCTAGCCCTGTCTACCATGAAATGAAACAAATTCTCGCGCTCCATCACCAAAAAAGTGCTCTAGTTCTCGGACACCTTTACCTCTTTATCTCCTGCCTCATTGACTGTTCGCTAACCAAAACAAGTAGCAAACACGATGAAAACAAGGAATTTTATATACGAGAAGCCATCAACTTCGTAGAACGAAATTATGAGAAAGCTATATCCGTAGATGATTTGGCACAAGTATGCAACCTCAATCGCCACTACTTCAGTCGACTATTCAAGGAGCAAATGAACATCTCACCTCAACAATTTATCATCCAATACCGACTCAGCGAAGCCTGCGAACTCTTAAAAAACACCACTAAGACACTACAGGAAATTGCTGAAGAAATCGGCTACTCCAACCAATTCAATTTTTCAACTGCTTTTAAAAGGCATTACCAAATTTCTCCAAATCGCTGGCGAAAAATCCACAAATAAACCTCTTACGCATCCTTGACGTAAGAGGTTTTTATTCTACAAATTCTCAAAAGCCAGACTCGGTTTGGCATTCAAATCCCAACCAGCAAAGTTTTCCTTGTTGTATTCGCTAACGGCTGCCAAGGCAATCATACCAGCATTGTCACCGCAGAGGCGAAGCGGGGGAATGATGACCTCCACATCGGTGATTTCAGCCGCCAACCGCTCCCGCAAGCCCTGATTGGCTGCTACACCGCCCGCTACGACCAAGGTCTTAACAGGGTATTTCTCCAAGGCCTTCTTGGTCTTAGCCATGAGAATGTCCATAACACAGGCTTGGAAAGAAGCTGACAGGTCCGCATTGGACAAGGTTTCCCCTTTCTGCTGGGCATTGTGGTAGAGGTTGATAAAGGCGGATTTCAAACCTGAAAAAGAAAACTCCAGATTATCTTCCTTTATCATAGCCCGAGGGAAGTCATAAATGTCTTTCCCCTCATGTGCCAACTCATCGATGACACGACCAGCTGGATAGGGCAGACCCATGACCCGACCCACCTTATCGTAGGCCTCGCCGACCGCATCATCTCGCGTTTCACCGACAATCTTGTAGTCGCCCGCCTCTGACACATAGACCAACTCCGTATGCCCACCGCTGACCAAAAGAGCCAAAAGTGGAAACTCCAACTCCTTGACCGCACGTGCCGCCATCAAGTGCCCTGCCATGTGGTTGACAGGAATGAGTGGCAAGCCATTAGCCCAAGCAAAGGCCTTGGCAGCCGAAATCCCGACTAGCAAGGCACCGACCAAGCCAGGCCCATAGGTCACAGCCACCGCCGTCAAGTCCTCTGCCGTCACTTTCGCCTCCAACAAGGCCTCCTCGATACAGGCCGTAATCACTTCCACATGGTGACGGCTGGCCACCTCGGGCACCACCCCACCAAACCGCTGGTGGCTGGCAATCTGGCTGGCAATGACATTGGACAAAAGCTCCGCCTCATTCCGCAAAACAGCCACCGAGGTCTCGTCACAGGAGGTCTCGATCGCCAAAATCAATCTATCTTTCATCACGTTCTCTCTTCATTATCACCGCGTCCTCGACAGGATTACGGTAGTAGTCTTTTCGTTTTCCTATTTTGGTAAAATGCTGGCGTGTATAGAGGGCCTGAGCTGCGCTATTGGACTCCCTCACTTCGAGGAAGATGTCTCCATCCCAGCCCATCACAGCAGCCATCAGCTGACTGGCGATTCCCAACCTCTGAAAATCAGCCCTGACATCAATCTGCAAGATTTCCATCTCATCCAACACCGTCTGCACAGCCAAAAAACCGACTAGCTCCTGACCCTCATAGGCCAGATAATAATCCTCATCCTGACTAGCCATACTGGAGGCAATCTGTTCCAAGGTCCATGGAGACTGCTCATAAACCGACTGCATAACTGCCAAAACAGCCTCTGCCAGATTTTCCTGACCGTCGTAGTGTTTAATCTCTATCATACACGCTTGATATAACTTTCTGAGCCAGCTTGGTTGTCCTTGAGCCAGTTTTCCTCTGCCTCTACTCGTTTGAGATAGTTGGGCTCAAAGCTGGTGACATCTACTGCTGGCAAGTCTTGACCAATCACCGCCAGCTGATAGGCAGACGGCAGACTGGTTTGATACTGGGCAGTCGGCAGAGCTTGCTCGATTTGCTCCATGAAGTTTTCTACTTCTCCGACAAAGGTGATGTTTTCCTTGCCAGACAGGCTAGAAAGTAAGTCTTCGAAAGACCAGTAGCGGTCTGCCTCGACTGCTCTGCCATTTTCATAAACACCTGCATAGACGCAGTTACGGCGGGCATCAATGAGGGGCACCACCAGACCCGTCAGGCTAGGCGGAACCAGGGACTGAAGACTGGATAGCCCCACCAAGTTGATTTTGAGGGTATAGGCTAGGGTCTTGGCAGTCGCCACCGCCACACGAAGCCCCGTGTAGGAGCCAGGTCCCTGAGCGACCACAACCCGATCCAGGTCTTTTGGTGTCCAGCCCACCTGTGCCACCAAAAAATCGACCACAGGCATGAGGCTGATACTATGATTTTTCTTGACGGCCAGCAGGGTTTCCGCCTGCAAACAACCGTCCTCCACCAAGGCAACCGATAGGGCCTGGTTGGAGCTATCTAAAGCTAGGATTTTCATCTTCTCCTCTTTCCTTATACTCAATGAAAATCAAAATCAGACTAGCTCCAAAGGTTTGGGGAACCTTTGGAGGTTGGAGATAGGCGAACGTAGTTCGTTTCTACTTATGCAGATAGAACTCTGTCACTTTATTATTGTCAAGTGACAGGCTGGAAACCTCCACCGGAGCTTTCCACTCATCAAATCAAGTCAACAACGTCTGATTTTGATTTTCGAAGAGTATTTCAATGCTACTCTCTATTGTAAGCCATCTTGGCCTTTTTTTCAAATAATGAAAAGACTGGGTTGTGATTTCTAGTAGGTTAGTGGATCGAATCGATTTGTCATTCTAGTAAGTCACATCACTATCTGGCAGTTGACAGGCATTTCTCGGCACAATTGAACTTAGTCTTAGTAATGGAATCCTAACTCATTTCTTTGATTTATCCCCTTCTGAAATACCGAATTTCTGAAAATCATGACACTTTTCCATTTTCCTACCAAACCCTTTTACCATCAGCATATTTTATGGTATAATGAAGAGTACATTTAGACTGAATAAATTGACAACTCGAGAAAATTGAATAGGCATTACCAGACAGACCCAGCTGTTTGGGGCTTTTTTCATAGTTGCCAGTCAAAAAGAAAGGAACTATACTACACATGATTTATAAAGTATTCTATCAAGAATCAAAAATTAGCCCACGTCGCGAGCAAACACGTGCTCTTTATCTAGACATCGATGCTGCATCAGAATTGGAAGGTCGTATTATCGCGCGTGAATTGGTGGAAACCAACCGCCCTGAATACAACATCGAATTTATCGACCTCTTATCAGACAATCATCTTGAATACGAGAAAGAGCACGCAGATTTCAAAATTACGGAGTTTTAATCCATGTCATCAGTCAATCTAAAACCTCATGAAGTTGGCGTTTTCGCCATCGGTGGTTTGGGAGAAATCGGGAAAAATACCTACGGTATCGAGTACAAGGATGAAATTCTCATCGTCGATGCCGGTATCAAGTTCCCAGAAGATGACCTATTGGGTATCGACTACGTTATCCCAGACTACTCCTACATCGTTGAAAACCTAGACCGCGTGAAAGGTCTGGTTATTACCCACGGGCACGAAGACCACATCGGAGGCATTCCCTTCTTACTCAAGCAAGCTAATGTCCCAATCTATGCTGGACCTTTAGCCCTCGCCCTCATTCGAGGCAAATTGGAAGAACACGGACTGCTCCGTGATGCGACTTTGCATGAAATCAATCATAATACAGAGTTGACCTTCAAACACCTCAAAGTCAGCTTCTTCCGTACCACCCACTCCATTCCAGAGCCACTTGGTATTGTCGTTGACACCCCGCAAGGAAAAATCGTCTGTACCGGTGACTTCAAGTTCGATTTCACTCCAGTTGGCGAGCCAGCAGACCTTCACCGCATGGCTGCCCTCGGTGAAGAAGGCGTTCTCTGCCTCCTCTCCGACTCGACAAATGCTGAAGTCCCAACCTTTACCAACTCGGAAAAAGTGGTCGGTCAGTCCATTATGAAATTGATTGAAGGCATCCACGGACGCATTATCTTTGCTTCCTTTGCCTCCAACATCTTCCGTCTCCAACAGGCGGCTGATGCAGCGGTTAAGACCGGACGCAAGATTGCTGTCTTTGGACGTTCCATGGAAAAGGCTATTGTTAACGGTATCGAGCTCGGCTACATCAAGGTGCCTAAGGATACCTTCATCGAGCCAAACGAGATCAAAGAATACCCTGCCAGCGAGATCATGATTCTCTGTACAGGGAGCCAAGGGGAGCCTATGGCAGCACTCTCTCGCATCGCCCACGGTACCCACCGTCAAGTGCAACTCCAGCCAGGCGACACGGTTATCTTCTCGTCCAGTCCTATTCCGGGAAATACCACAGGTGTCAACAAGCTCATCAATATCCTGATTGAAGCCGGTGTCGATGTGATTCACGGCAAGATCAACAACATCCATACCTCTGGGCACGGTGGTCAACAAGAGCAAAAACTCATGCTCCGCCTGATCAAGCCAAAATACTTCATGCCTGTCCATGGTGAATACCGCATGCAAAAAATCCATGCCAGCCTAGCTGTTGATACAGGCGTTCCAAAAGATAATATCTTCATCATGGAAAACGGAGATGTCCTTGCTCTGACAAAAGATTCTGCACATCTCGCAGGTCAATTCAACGCCCAAGACATCTATGTCGATGGAAACCGCATCGGTGAAATCGGCGCAGCAGTCCTCAAAGACCGCCGCGATCTTTCAGAAGATGGTGTTGTCCTTGCAGTAGCCACTGTCGATTTTAATTCTAAGATGATATTAGCAGGACCAGACATCCTCAGTCGCGGTTTTATCTATATGAGAGAATCTGGCGAGCTCATTCGCGAAAGCCAACGCGTCCTTTTCAACGCTATCCGCATCGCCATGCGCAATAAAGATGCCAATATCCAAACAGTCAACGGCGCCATTGTTAACGCCCTACGACCATTCCTATACGAAAAAACAGAGCGTGAACCAATCATTATCCCAATGATTCTGACGCCTGACCGATAACACACTAAAATCCCATAGGTGAAACCTCTGGGATTTATTTTATATTAATACTCTTCGAAAATCAAAATTATCCGTTGTCAACTTGCCTTGATGAACTCCAGTTCTATCTTCGGCTTCGTTTCCTAGGCTACTTTTGATTTTCATTGAGTATAACAAGATAACCCAGCTTGAAAAAGACCGTCTTCAAGCTCATGTCCATCCCCTCGCCCTGCTATTTCTTAGCTCAGGCTGAAACAGTCTCTTCCCAGACTACTTCACTCCACTGGACCATTACACAGTTTCCAATTTCTCGGCTCGTGAGCAAAGGACCCGTCGGGGTCCCAATTCGCTATCTGGTTTTCAAGCTCATGAAAAAATGGTCCACCGGACCATTTTTTTTAATACATATCCAAATAGTTGTCGATTTCCCATTGAGAAACGTAGGTTGCGTAGCTTGCCCATTCGATTTTCTTAGCTTCCAAGAAATTCGTATAGATATGATCACCTAGAGCTGCACGAACTACCTCGTCTTCACGAAGTGCTTTCAATGCATTGTGAAGAGTTGAAGGAAGATCAGTGATTCCTGCTTCACGACGCTCCTCATCAGACATTGCATAGATATTAGATTCTACTGGTGCTGGTGCTTCAATTTTATTTTGAATACCTTCCAAGCCAACTTCCAACAGAACGGCCATAGCTAAGTATGGGTTGGCAGTTGGATCAACCGAGCGCAATTCCAAACGAGTTCCCATTCCACGTGATGCAGGTACGCGAACCAATGGTGAGCGGTTTTTACCAGCCCAAGCAATATACACAGGAGCTTCAAAGCCTGGAACCAAACGCTTGTAAGAGTTCACTGTCGGGTTTGTAATAGCAGTATAGTTATAAGCATGCTTAATCAAACCACCAAGGAAATGGTAAGCAGTTTGAGACAGCTGCATACCGCGAGGATCTTCTGGATCAAAGAAGGCATTATTCCCATCCTTATCAAAGAGTGACATGTTACAGTGCATACCTGAACCAGCAATACCAAACTTAGGCTTGGCCATAAATGTCGCATACATACCATGCTTACGAGCAATTGTTTTAACAACTAACTTGAAGATTTGAATATTGTCACAAGCTTTTAAGACATCCGCATATTTGAAGTCAATTTCATGCTGACCTACTGCCACTTCGTGATGGCTCGCTTCAACTTCAAAGCCCATCTCTGTCAAGACATTGACGATTTCGCGACGTGTATTATCAGCCAAGTCCGTTGGTGCGAGGTCAAAGTAACCACCTTTATCATTTACTTCAAGCGTTGGATTTCCTTGTTCGTCCATCTTAAAGAGGAAGAATTCTGGTTCTGGACCAAGGTTGAATGAAGAGAAACCTGCCTCTTCCATGTGACGAAGCGATTTCTTCAAATTTCCACGTGGGTCACCAGCAAAAGGCTTAGCATCTGTTGTATAAATATCACAAATCAAGCCAGCTACACGGCCATTTTCATCACCCCAAGGGAAGATAGTCCATGTATCCAAGTCTGGGTAAAGATACATATCTGATTCATTGATACGAACAAATCCTTCAATAGATGAACCATCAAACATGACCTTATTTGACAAAACCTTTTCGACCTGCTCATCAGTTGCTGGAATTTCTACGTTTTTCATCACTCCCATGATGTCCGTAAACATAAGACGTAGGAAGGTAACGTTTTTCTCTTTGATATCGCGCTTGATATCTGCCACTGTGAATGTCATTATTTTTCTCCTCTATTTTAAAAGCTAATTACGACGAACGGAAAATGGAACTAGGACTTGAAAATCGTCCCTGACGACTGAATTCATCATGTAAGATTCGACGGACATCTTCATCAGTCAAGGTTTTCTGCTGTTTTTGGACCTTAGCTTTCGCTTCCCGATTTGCATATTCCTTCTTAATCGCAGCAATATTCAAACCTTCATCCAAAAAATCCTTGATTTCTAAAAGTAAGTCCATATCGTTTAGAGAATACAAGCGACGATTCCCTTCGTTGCGATCGGGCTTAATCAAGCCTTGATCTTCATAGTAACGAATTTGACGAGCAGTTAAATCTGTCAACTTCATCACACTACCGATCGGAAAGATGGCTAAGGAACGACGAAACTCTTTTTCTCTCATAACGAACTCCTTTCTGCCTACCATTATAGGAGAATTTTTTTTTGAGGTCAATAGGCGATGTTACATTTTATAACATTATTTATCCTGAAAACGTTTTTTTATAACATTCACATCATAATTAACTAGAATCGCAATGAAAACTCCGATAAAGGTTTCAAACACACGAATAAACACATATTGAATCGTATCACCAGCAGGAATAGACAATGTAATAATTAATAAAGCTGATACACCACCAATAATTCCCGCTTTATTATTCATCGCCACATTTGTCATAATCGTTAACATGACAAATATCGGAACAAAAACCGCAGTTACCCAAAAATGATCTAAGAATAACCTATCCAAAATAAAGAAAAGTAGCGCATAAAAACCGCCAATAGAATTACCCAGAATACGAGAAGCTCCAAAATGGACACTCTGATCGAAGTCTTCTCGTAAACTAAACACAGCCGTCAAAGCCGCAATCTGAATCCCTTCCCAGCCCATATAGCCAAAGAGTAGAATAACTAGAAAGACTGCCAAACCCGATTTGAACGTCCGCATCCCCAACCGAAATTTCTTTGGATCAAATGTATATTTTTTAAACATACCTCTATTCTAACATGATTTCGGAAAATAGAATAGCAAATACCTGCCCAGCTTTTCTTTTCTCCTAAGCTCGACTGGAAAATGTTCACGCCAGCTTTTCGAAAAACCAATAATCTGCCACTTTAAATCAGCTGCAAGAAGGAACCCAGAAGTAAGCCAAACAAATAGACGCTGCAAAAAAACAACGTCTTTTTTTACATTTATATTTTTTGCGCAGTAGCTGAATGGGAGTTGTGACCAAGATTCAGCCTTGCGGGGTTCAAATAGCCCAGTAGACTATTTGAAGTTGTCACCAAGAAAAATCAAAGTAACAATCTACGGAATCATTTTTGACAGAAGCTTCGCTTCTTCTATTTCTAACCTCAACATATCCGGGAGATATGTTGAACTGACTCACCGCCTATTTTTCAGTAAACACCGCAAATCCTGGAAGTACATCTTGTTAGACTTTCTAACTCGCTTAGCTTCGTAGAAACTCTACGCGATGCACAAAATGCAACGGAAATCCGTTGCATTTTAGCCTTTACCTAGGCTGATTTTCTAAACTCACTACGTTCACAGAAAGTCTAGCCTTTGTACTAGAAAAGAGTTGGTCTCCCAACTCTTTTCATCGTTCATACGCAGTAGCTGAATGGCAGTTCACTTTGCTACGCTTGTGACCAACCTATTCAGCCTTGCGGGGTTCAAATAGTCCAGTGGACTATTTGAAGTTGTCACCCAATAAAAACAAAGTGACAAGCTACGGAATCATTTTTGACAGAAGCTTCGCTTCTTCTATTTCCAACCTCAAAATATCCCCCAGATATTTTGAGCTGACTTACCGCCTATTTTTCAGTAAGTGCTGCAAGTCCTGGAAGCACTTTACCTTCTAACAACTCCATAGATGCACCACCACCAGTTGAGATCCATGAGAACTTGTCTGCACGGCCAAGGTTGATTGCAGCTGCCGCTGAGTCACCACCACCGATGATTGATTTCACGCCTGGTTGTTTCACGATAGCGTCCATTACACCGATTGTACCAGCTTGGAAGTCTGGGTTTTCAAATACACCCATAGGTCCGTTCCAAACAACTGTTTTCGCACCAGTCAAAGCTTCGTCAAACTTAGCGATTGACTTAGGACCGATGTCAAGACCAAGGAAGCCTTCTGAAACTGCTTCGCCGTCTGTATCGCGAACTTCAGTGTATCCAGCAAATGCGTTAGCTTCTTTTGAGTCAACTGGCAAGATCAATTTACCGTTAGCTTTTTCAAGAAGTGCTTTTGCCACATCAAGCTTGTCTTCTTCTACAAGTGAGTTACCGATTTCGATACCTTGAGCTTTGTAGAATGTGTAAGTCATACCACCACCGATAAGAACTTTGTCAGCTTTTTCAAGAAGATTCTCGATAACACCGATCTTATCAGATACTTTTGAACCACCAAGGATTGCCACGAATGGGCGCTCTGGAGTTTCAACAGCTTCTTGGATGTAAGCAATTTCGTTTTCCAAAAGGAAACCAGCTACTGCTTTTTCTACGTTTGCTGAGATACCAACGTTTGATGCGTGTGCACGGTGTGCAGTACCAAATGCATCGTTAACGAAGATACCGTCACCAAGTGAAGCCCAGTATTTACCAAGTTCTTCGTTGTTTTTAGATTCTTTCTTACCATCAACATCTTCGAAACGAGTATTTTCAACAAGGAGAACTTGTCCATCTTCCAAAGCATTGATAGCTGCTTCCAATTCAGCACCACGAGTAGCACCTGCGATGAAAGCAACGTCTTGACCCAATTTAGCTGCCAAGTCAGCTGCTACAGGAGCCAATGATTTACCTTCTTTGTCAGCTTCTTCTTTCACACGACCAAGGTGAGAGAAAAGAATTGCACGTCCACCTTGCTCAAGAATATACTTGATAGTTGGAAGAGCTGCTGTAATACGGTTATCGTTAGTGATAACGCCATCTTTCAAAGGCACGTTGAAGTCCACACGAACAAGAACTTTTTTGCCTTTCAATTCTACATCTTTAACAGTCAATTTTGCCATTAGATAAGAACTCCTTAAATTATATTTACTTTACCATTGTATCATATTTTCTGTATTTTTTCTTGCATAAAGATATTTTTTTCACAAATGTTATGAAATCTAAAACTATCGCCTCGTAATCAGATTTTTCAAATTCTAAAGTTGCCAAATCAGAAACAACTTATGCCATCCTTGCTTCTTAGCATAAGGAAACAGCTATATTTCAGCAATCAAAAAAAGAGGCCGAAGCCTCTTCGATTTTCACTAAGGATTATTTAGCGATTTTTGCGAAGTACTCAAGAGTACGAACAAGTTGTGCAGTGTAAGACATTTCGTTGTCGTACCATGAAACAACTTTAACCAATTGCTCGCCATCAACTTCGATAACTTTAGTTTGAGTTGCATCAAACAATGAACCGAATGAGATACCTACGATATCTGAAGATACGAGTTGGTCTTCAGTGTAACCAAATGATTCAGTAGCAGCAGCTTTCATAGCAGCGTTTACTTCTTCAGCAGTTACTTTCTTGTCAAGAGTTGCAACCAATTCAGTTACAGAACCTGTTGGAACTGGAACACGTTGTGCAGCACCGTCAAGTTTACCGTTCAATTCTGGGATTACCAAGCCGATAGCTTTAGCAGCACCAGTTGAGTTAGGAACGATATTTGCAGCAGCAGCACGTGCACGACGAAGGTCACCACCACGGTGTGGTCCGTCAAGAACCATTTGGTCACCAGTGTAACCGTGGATTGTAGTCATCAAACCTTTTTGAACGCCAAATGCATCGTGAAGAGCTTTAGCCATTGGTGCCAAACAGTTTGTAGTACATGAAGCACCTGAGATAACTGTTTCAGTACCATCAAGGATGTCGTGGTTAGTGTTGAAAACAACAGTCTTAACATCGTTACCACCAGGAGCAGTGATAACAACTTTTTTAGCACCGTTAGCGTGGATGTGTTGCTCAGCTTTTTCTTTAGAAGCAAAGAAACCTGTAGCTTCCAAAACGATATCTACGCCATCAGTAGCCCAGTCGATGTTTCCTGGCTCACGCTCAGCAGAAACTTTAACGAATTTACCGTTAACTTCGAAACCACCGTCTTTAACTTCAACAGTACCGTCGAAACGACCTTGAGTTGTGTCATATTTCAACAAGTGTGCAAGCATTACTGGATCTGTAAGGTCGTTGATACGAGTAACTTCAACACCTTCTACGTTTTGGATACGACGGAAAGCAAGACGACCGATACGTCCGAAACCGTTAATACCAACTTTAACTACCATGAATGATTTCCTCCTTATGAAAATCGAGTTCTTTATTTTAAAAGGCAAGCCTTTTAATCCTTTTGTGAAAATATTAACTTGTAAGCCTACAAGCATCTTTTCAACGTTTTTATTATATAACTATTTACCGAAAATTGCAACTGCTTACCGGTTCATCTTATGTAAAAAATAGAAGGCCAAAAAATAAAAGCTAAAAATCATAGCCATGCGTTCTCTCGGGTGGTTATGACTGGTTAAATACTTAACTTAATAGCATTGCCATACCTCGACACATTTTTTAACGATTCTTGGTTTACTACTACTTCTATTTTTTACCTAAAAAAGTGTCTACCGCCCATTTCGGACCGCAGACACCTCTATAATCTTTTACCACACTCGTAGGCGGTCTTCTGGTTTCACATACATTGGATCCCCTTCTTTGACATTGAAGTCTGTATAGAATTGATCAATTTGGTTGACAATGTTGTTAACCCGATATTTAGCTGGTGGATGTTCGTCGCTGATGCTGGCAATAGCAAATTCTTTGGTGGTGACTTCACGCCATGCTTTACCATAAGACTCGAAGACTTTCTTCGTATTGTAGCCTTTTTTCTGAGCAATATCAATGGCAACCGTTAAACCACCGAGATCCGCCATGATTTCACCGGTTGAAATTTCGCCATTGACATAGTAGCCCGGAGCCACTTCCAATTTAGAGTAGATATCTGCTGCCTGTTGAACCTTTTTATTAAATTTTTCAAGGTCTTCTGGTTTCCACCAGTTGACAAGGTTCCCCTTTTCATCAAATTGAGAACCAGCCTTATCAAAGGCATGGGAAATTTCATGACCGATAACAGCCCCGATTCCACCCAGATTTTCTTCGGGACTAGCTTTTGGATCGTAGAGAGGAGCCTGTAAAATCCCCGCTGGAAAGACAATTTCGTTGTTAGTTGGGCTGTAATAGGCATTCACCGTGTGAGAAGGCATGCCGAACTGCGACTTATCAAAAGGCTTGCCAAATTGCCCCATCTCTTCACGCAATTCAAGTGTTTTTACCATATCGAAGTTAGAAAGAAGACTTCCCCCTTCTTCCTTGGATTGGATAGCAAGTTGTGAGTAATCCTTCCACTGGTCTGGATAGCCGATTTTAACAACTAATGTATCTAGTTTTTTCAAGGCCCGCATCTTGGTTTCTTCAGACATCCACTGCACTGCTTTGATTCGCTCTGCATAAGTCGCTTTAATCTCTTGAACCATAGATAGGATATTAGCCTTGGATTCTTCTGAAAAATGGTGTTTAACGTAAACTTTGCCAATCATATCTGAGAAATTTGCATCAATGGCCGCTTGAGCAACTTCTTCTTGACTCGGAGTATCTACCGCACCAGTTGCTACGCCGTCGTATTTCGCTTTTGCCTCAATTAAATTGCTTGACAGATAATCATTGTAATGGGCAATCACACGATATTGGAGCAGAGCCTTAAGAGCATCTAAATTCTTCTCTTGATAGAGTTCATTTAATTTTTTTAGAGCATCTGGTTCTGATACGACTGTCGTTGGAGCATTCTGAAGTCCTAACTCAGAAACCAACTCAGCAATCGGTAGGTTGGGAACCAGTGCTTTGACCTCATCCCAAGTCTTCTCGTTATACATGGCTTCAAAGTTATTGGCTTCTTCTTTTGGCCGTTGCACTGCAGCCATCTCTTTTTCCAAATTAAAGAGGAGGTCTGCCTTAGAAGAGGCTTCTTTTGAGGATTCTCCTGCCAAGCTAAACACTTCCTGCAGATAGGCTTTAAAGGCTTTTTGGTTTTTCAGTGAAAATTCATCTGTGCCATCATAATTTTCTTTTGGAAAACTTAACTTGTGAGGGTCAACGTAGATGGTGTTTTTGTTACTGTCTTTTATATCTTGAGTAACGTTTATATGAAGCAAATTGCGGATGTTTTTGCCGTATAGGGCTACCAGAATCTTGTTGAGTTCTTCCATGGTAGAGGCTTTTTTAATCTCCTCTAAATAAGGCTTGATAGGCTCTAACCCCAATTTGTTGCGAGTATCAAAATCGGCTGCCAATCGGTAAAAATCAATAAGTTTTTTCTCATCACTACCAGCTTGCAGCTTGGAATAGTCCATATCCAGCTGGTCAATCATCTCCTGGATTGCTTCTTGCGTTTTCTCAGAGAGTTGACTCAGATTATCTATTTGCGATTCACCGGCACCTAATTTTGTATCTTTCAACCATTGCGCATTGATATAAGAATGAAAATCCGTCTGTGGTGTTGCTTCACCTGCTTTGGGAGCCGAGGAATTACTTGTGCCACAGGCTGTCAAAAATGTCGCACAGGCGACTGCTACTAATGAAAATTTTAGTTTTTTTCTCATGGTTTCTGTCCTTTCTTTTTATTGTTAATGTGCTTAGTACCACTATTTCATCACCATACAAGCATCCTCCTTTAGTAATTAGCGGTCCTAAACTACTCTTTCATCGATCTACCTTATAAGGATTCTAACATTTATATCTGCTTTTCTTCTGTAGCCTATCTATTAATTCTCTTATTTTTTATAACCATTCCCAAACAAAGTAATTCTAAATAATTTAAAACATTTATTTTAGCTGATTAAGTGTGAGTAGGCGAGAACTCGAACGATCAAAAGAGTTCGGCAACAATTCCTAATTTCTAGTTGTTGAGCTGAAATAGTCTAACCCCAGACTGTTTTAATCCGTTTATTTCACAGTAGTCGGACCTGGGAGTCACTGTTGAGTTCATCGGCAACAGGAATCTTATACCCAATAAAATCCCCAAATAGCAAACCTCAATCTTTTGTTAGCCATCCACACCTAAATTAGGGTAATTTTTTATAAATTGTAGCTTTCTCATTGTATATTTCCAAAAAGGATCTGACGGATACCTATTTTTTAGTCGTTTAGTTTATTTTTAGTACTCGCTTCAAAGGTTCGGGGAACCTTTGAAGGCTGGAGATAGGGCGAAGCAAGTTCGCCTCAATAGCTGCAGGTTGCTAGAACAGCCTTTAGGCTGTTCTAGGTTAGAAATAAGACTTGCCTCGCAAATCACCTCTGTAAAGTACAGCAAAGCGAGTTCAAATACTCCAGTGAAGTGTTTGAAGTTGGAAATAAGGAAACGAAGTTTCCTCGCTCGTCGAAGCAATCAAAGATAAACTACTGATACTCAATGAAAATCAAAAGTAGCCTAGGAAACGAAGCCGAAGATAGAACTGGAGTTCATCAAGGCAAGTTGACAACGGATAATTTTGATTTTCGAAGAGTATGAGTATCACGCTCAGATGTGTGACATATCCATCGTACCAAAAAACACCTACCCGAAGGTAGGTGTAGATAAGCAATTATGCATTGCCACCGTTTTTCTTAATGATTTCATCTTGTACAGATTTTGGTACATCTTCGTAGTGGTCAAATACCATCATGAAAGTACCGCGACCTTGTGTTGCTGAACGAAGAACAGTTGCGTAACCGAACATTTCAGCAAGTGGCACATAAGCACGAACGATTTGTGTGTTACCACGAGCTTCCATACCATCAACGCGACCACGACGTGCAGTAACGTGACCCATAACGTCACCAAGGTTATCTTCTGGTGCAGTGATTGTTACAAGCATCATTGGCTCAAGGATAGTTGGTTGAGCTGATTTAGCTGCTTCTTTAAGGGCAAGAGATGCTGCCACTTTGAAGGCTGTTTCAGATGAGTCGACATCGTGGTATGAACCATCGTAAAGCTTAGCTTTAACGTCAACGATTGGGTAACCAGCAAGAACACCGTTAGCCATAGATTCTACGAGACCTTTTTCAACCGCTGGGATGAATTCACGTGGAACCACACCACCGACGATAGCATTCTCGAACTCGAAACCTTTACCTTCTTCGTTTGGTGTGAATTCGATCCAAACGTCACCGAATTGACCTTTACCACCAGACTGGCGTTTGAAGAAACCACGAGCTTGTGTAGAAGCGCGGAATGTTTCACGGTATGATACTTGAGGAGCACCTACGTTTGCTTCAACCTTGAATTCACGACGCATACGGTCAACAAGGACATCCAAGTGCAACTCACCCATACCAGAGATAACTGTTTCACCAGTTTCAACGTTTGTTTCAACGCGGAATGTTGGGTCTTCTTCAGCCAATTTAGAAAGTGCGATACCCATCTTATCTTGGTCAGCTTTAGACTTAGGCTCAACCATCAATTGGATAACTGGTTCTGGAACGTGGATTGACTCAAGGATGATTTTTGCTTTTTCATCTGTCAATGAGTCACCAGTTGTAGTATCTTTCAAACCAACCGCAGCGGCGATGTCACCTGCATAAACAGTTTCAATTTCTTGACGGCTGTTTGCGTGCATTTGAAGTATACGTCCGATACGCTCACGTTTACCTTTAGAAGTGTTCAATACGTATGAACCGCTGTTAAGGACACCTGAATATACACGGAAGAATGTCAAACGACCTACGAATGGGTCAGTCATGATCTTGAAGGCAAGAGCTGCAAATGGCTCTTCATCTGATGCATGACGCTCTTCTTCAGCATCTGTATCTGGGTTAACACCTTTAATAGCAGGGATGTCAAGTGGGCTTGGAAGGTAGTCAATAACCGCATCAAGCATCAATTGAACACCTTTGTTTTTGAAGGCTGAACCACACAATACTGGGAAGAATTCAACGTTGATAGTTGCTTTACGGATAGCAGCTTTCAATTCTTCGTTTGTGATTTCTTCACCTTCAAGGTATTTCATCATCAATTCTTCATCAGTTTCAGCAACTGCTTCAACCAATTTTTCACGGTATTCTTCAGCTTGCTCAAGGTATTCAGCTGGAATATCTTCTTCAAGAATATCTGTACCAAGGTCGTTAGTATAGATTTCAGCTTTCATCTTGATCAAGTCGATGATACCACGGAACTCATCTTCAGAACCGATTGGCAATTGGATTGGGTGAGCATTTGCTTGAAGACGCTCATGAAGTGTGCTTACTGAGTAAAGGAAGTCAGCACCGATTTTATCCATTTTGTTAGCGAATACGATACGTGGAACACCGTATTCAGTTGCTTGACGCCATACTGTTTCAGTTTGTGGCTCAACACCTGATTGTGAGTCAAGAACGGTTACCGCACCATCAAGAACGCGAAGTGAACGTTGTACTTCGATTGTAAAGTCCACGTGTCCTGGTGTGTCGATGATGTTTACACGGTGGTTGTTCCATTGAGCTGTTGTCGCAGCAGATGTGATAGTGATACCACGCTCTTGCTCTTGCTCCATCCAGTCCATTTGCGATGCACCTTCGTGAGTTTCACCGATTTTGTGGATTTTACCAGTGTAGTAAAGAATACGCTCAGTTGTCGTTGTTTTACCCGCGTCAACGTGCGCCATGATACCGATATTACGAGTTTTTTCTAATGAAAATTCGCGTGCCATGAGGTTTGTTCTCCTATATTTTTAGATTTCTATTCTGATTATACCATATTTTAAGAAAAGCGAGTGGGCAAATCCCACCCGCTTAAGTTCTTACTAATGGTGTGAAGTGGACGAGGCAAGCCTCAATCCGATTTGTGATGGTTGAACGAAGTTCCTTCATCTAATTGAGTTCAACTGACAGTTTTTGTTAAATGCAGAACTGAACTCGAACGGCCTGCTGGCAACGAAAAAAGATAAATCTCATTGAATGCAAAAGCATTCTGCTTCGATTTCCTATTTTTCGTCGACAGGCACGTTCTCTGTATCTTAATCTTACCAGCGGAAGTGTGCGAATGCGCGGTTTGCTTCTGCCATTTTGTGAGTATCTTCACGTTTCTTAACAGCTGCACCTGTGTTGTTTGCTGCATCCATGATTTCTTTCGCAAGGCGATCGATCATAGTGTGCTCACCACGGTTACGAGCGATTGTTACCAACCAACGAAGACCAAGTGTTGTACGACGCTCTGGACGAACTTCAACTGGGACTTGGTAGTTAGAACCACCGACACGACGTGCACGTACTTCAAGTACAGGCATGATGTTTTCCATTGCTGTTTCAAATACTTCAAGTGCATCATTACCAGTTGCTTCTTTGATTTGATCAAAAGCACCGTAAACGATTGATGCAGCAGTACCACGTTTACCGTCCAACATAACACGGTTGATCAAACGAGTTACCAATTTTGAGTTATACAATGGATCTGGCAATACTTCGCGCTTAGGCGCTTGATTTTTACGACTCATTTATATTTCCCCTTTCTTAGCCTTTTGGACGTTTAGTACCGTATTTAGAACGGCCTTGCTTACGATCGTTAACACCTGCAGTATCAAGTGCACCACGAACGATATGGTAACGTACCCCTGGAAGGTCTTTTACACGTCCACCACGAAGAAGAACAACGCTGTGCTCTTGCAAGTTGTGGCCGATACCTGGGATGTAAGCAGTAACTTCGATAAGGTTGCTCAAACGTACACGAGCGAATTTACGAAGGGCTGAGTTAGGTTTTTTAGGTGTCATTGTTCCGACACGAGTTGCAACACCGCGTTTTTGTGGTGATGAAACATTTGTTTGAACTTTTTTACGGCTGTTGTAACCAACGTTCAAAGCTGGTGATTTAGATTTTTCTACTTTAGACTTACGTGGTTTACGTACCAACTGGTTAATTGTAGGCATCTACATTCTCCTGTATATATTTTTTATTTTTGGTGATAAGGCATTGGTGACAACCCCTATCTGTGTGTACTTTTGCAACATTTGTCAGCACGTCCCTGTACACTCTTGAGAGACCAAAAGTAAAAAGTACCGTCTAATATAGTACCACATCCCAAACCCATTGTCAAATAGATATGTTTGAAATTTTCAAGAAAAACACAGCCAATCAGCTGTGTCATTTTACTATTTCTTAGTAGCCCATACCCATTCCGTCCATACCTTGTGGCATAGCTGGAGCAGCTGGTTCTGGCTTGTTGGCAACAACTGCTTCCGTTGTCAAAATCAAGCTGGCTACGGAAGCCGCATTTTGAAGAGCAGAACGAGTAACTTTAACAGGGTCAATAATTCCTGCCTCAATCATATTCACCCATTCACCTGTCGCAGCATTAAAGCCTGTTCCAAGCTCAGAATTTTTCAATTTATCAATGATAACTGAACCTTCATAGCCTGCGTTATAGGCAATCTGGCGCACTGGTTCTTCCAAGGCGCGCAGGACAATATTGCGTCCTGTTTCATCATCACCGGTCAATTCAAGCTTGGCTACGCTATCAATAACATTGACAAGAGCTGTACCACCACCAGCAACGATTCCTTCTTCAACTGCGGCACGTGTTGCGTTGAGGGCATCTTCGATACGGAGCTTCATTTCTTTCAACTCAGTTTCCGTTGCGGCACCTACTTTAATCACTGCGACACCGCCAGACAATTTTGCCAAACGCTCTTGTAATTTTTCACGGTCAAATTCTGAAGTTGTTCCCTCAATTTGTGACTTGATAACGGCGACACGGTTGGCAATGGCTTCTGGATTGCCAGCACCTTCAACAATAGTTGTACCATCCTTGTCAACCACAACCTTGGCAGCTTGACCAAGTGCTTCAATAGTCGCATCTTTCAAGTCCAAACCAAGATCTTCTGTAATCACTGTCCCACCTGTCAAGATCGCGATGTCTTCCAACATAGCTTTACGACGGTCGCCAAAGCCTGGCGCCTTAACAGCAACAACGTTGAACGTACCACGAATCTTATTGAGAACAAGGGTAGGAAGTGCTTCACCATCCACATCGTCAGCAATAATCAAAAGCGGACGACTAGTCTGAAGAATGCTTTCCAAAAGTGGCAAAATATCTTGGATGTGAGAAATTTTCTTATCAGTAATCAAGATAAATGGATTTTCAAGCTCCGCAACCATCTTCTCATTATCTGTTACCATGTATTGTGACAGATAACCACGGTCGAATTGCATGCCTTCTACCACATCCAACTCAGTTTCCATACCGCGAGATTCTTCGATAGTGATTACGCCGTCTGTTCCCACGCGCTCCATAGCTTCTGAAATGTACTCACCAACTTTTTCAGAACGTGAAGATACCGCTGCAACTTGAGCAATTTCAGCTTTATTGGATACAGGACTTGCTTGTGCTTTCAAGGATTCAACCGCAGTCGCAACTGCTGCTTCAATCCCGCGACGGATACCAATTGGGTTGGCACCTGCAGTTACGTTTTTCAATCCTTCACGAACAATAGCCTGAGTCAACACAGTGGCCGTTGTTGTACCGTCACCAGCGATGTCATTGGTTTTTGATGCCACTTCAGATACCAACTTGGCACCCATATTTTCAAAATGGTCTTCCAACTCAATTTCTTTAGCAATGGTTACACCATCATTTGTAATGAGTGGTGAGCCATAAGCTTTTTCCAAGACAACATTGCGACCTTTTGGACCCAAGGTTACTTTGACTGTATCAGCCAAAATATCAACACCACGGACCATGCTTTCACGTGCATCTGCTGCAAATTTGATTTCTTTTGCCATTTTCCTACCTCTTATTCTACAATTGCCAAAATGTCTGCTTCACGGATGATGTGAACGGTCTGTTCTCCGTCTTTGACTTCCAATCCTGCGTGAGCATCAATCAAAACAGTATCTCCAACTGCTACCGCTGGGGCAATCAAGTCACCATTCAAGGTACGAATCCCTTGTCCAATCGCTAGGACACTTGCTTCTTTTGTCTTTTCTTGGCTTGCACCTGCAAGGACAAAGCCACCAACTGTTTGTTCTTTTTCTTCAATTTTTACGACGATACGATCGCCCAATGGTTTTAACATTCTACTACCTCCTGGTATTTTTAGCACTCTACACTCATGAGTGCTAACTCTCATTTCCTATTGTATCACTTGGTCAAAAATAGTCAAGAAAATTCTATTCCTTTTTCGTGAAAATCCTTCTTAAGTATGAGACAGATTTCACCTATTCATTATTAGTAAACTATGCTATACTATTTTTAACAAGTTAGGGGGTATTCATGAAATTTTTTAGAGATTTAAAAACTGATTACCTTGAAAGCCGATTTTCAGCCTACGAAAGTTTTGCAGAATGGTTTTTAAAACGTAAATTAGGATTTTGGGGGAAAATGATATTCGCCTATCTACTCTGGCTAGTCTGGATATTTTTCTTTAGCCACCCTCACTACATCATCTTTTTCTTCTACGGAGTTATCCTACTTTCTCTAATTATCATGCTGATAGAATGGTGGAAATATAGAAAATGAACAGCAAAAAACGCCAACTTTCGTCAGCGTTTTTAAGGAGATATGAAAAATATTTAGGATTGACTATAGTATAACCTACTTTTCAACATTCTCCATCGGTCTTGGGACGGATATTAAAACGGCAATTCTTCCTCTTCCAAGACCAAATCAGCTAGGTCATCGCCAGTATTGTTTTCACGTATGGCACGTTGGGCGCGGCTTTCTAGTAATTGGAAAGATTGGCCTAGAATCTCTGTCACATAGTGATTGCTGCCGTCTTTTTCGTATTTACGGGTCCGCAATTCACCGTCAATAGAAATCAGACTGCCCTTGCTACCATAGGAAACAAGTGTTTCCGCCAGTTTTCCCCAGAAAATAACATTGAGAAAATCTGCCTCACGTTCACCATTTTCTGTCTTAAATCGTCTATTAACTGCAATGGTTACACGAGTCAAATTTTTGCCGTTAGGGGTTTGAGTGAGTTCAGGTTGGGCCGTCAAGCGACCGATTAAAATTGTTTTATTATACATATTACATCCTCCTACTTATCTATTCGTAGAAAGTTCATAAAAAGAAAGAAAATCATGAAAGAATTAATAGAAAAATTGCAAACCTCTAAACCATATACCGATGATGAACTGGCTTGGTTGCTGGAAAACATCGGCCACCCAGACCCTACTATACGCGATGAATTAGTTTATGCTAGTTTTTGCCACATCTTTCTAAATAGTTTGATTACAAGAGAACAAGCACAGTCGCTACTGCAATTCTCTCAAGAAACCAGTCCCCTTTCCCTAGAAAGCTCCACACTAAAACGAAGTTTTACTTGCTTGCTTTACTGTCTTCTGCTGTCTGTTGACAATGACCAAGATTCTGAGTACTCTGCATTTTTAAGCACTGACGACCGCGAACTGCTTTTCCAACAGGCCTTGGATTATTTGACGATTGAAGATGACTGGTCTGGCTACGATGAAAAACTCGGCTGGATCCATACCGCTGCCCACGGAGCAGATTTTCTTCTGGCTGCAAGCTGTCATGAGCAATTTCCCAATGATAAAACCGCAGAAGTCTGGCAGGCTATTGTCACTTGTCTAAAGAAACAAAAGCAAGTTTTCTCCGCTGGTGAAGAAATCCGTCTGGCACAAATCCCTGTCTACCTCCTGCTGAATGAAAAAGTGTCAAGCCAGGAGCTGGCAGAATGGATTAACAAGCTAGACTTTCCCAACCAAGAACCTCTGGACTACTTCCGGTGGCTCAATCTCCAACATTTCCTGTCTAGTCTCTACTTCCAACTCAATTCACATCAGGTTTTGACAGAGGAACTCCGACAGACTATTGAAGGAAAAATTGAAACAGCATAAAAGAATTGGCCATCTGACCAATTCTTTTTTCTATCCCTTCCAGTGTTTTACTGGATCAAAGGCTTCTCCGACCACTGCGGAGTCGTCCAATTCGATAATACCACGGACTTGTGGTGCGTTTGGCAGAGCCAATTCACGCGGACTGCACATCATACCAAAGCTATCTTCACCACGCAACTTCCCTGGGAAAATCAGGCTACCGCTCGGCATCATTGCCCCCGGAAGAGCTACAATGGTTTTCAAACCTTGGGCAGCATTTGGGGCACCAGCTACGATTTGCACTGTTTTGTCACCAACATTGACCTGACAGATATTGAGGTGGTCGCTGTCTGGATGAGGAACCAATTCCGCAATCTGACCGACTACGAATTTCGGACTATTGTCGTTAACCAAGCTTTCAGCAAAGCCTTCTTCTGCTAAAACCGCATTCAAGACCGCAACTTGTTCGTCTGTCATGAAAACCTGACCATTTCCAGTAAGCTCAACCAAACTTGATGCTTCAAAGATGTTCCAGGCCACTGTTTTTCCTGTGTCCTCTAGGAAAACACGCGCCACTTGACCCTTACGTTCAAACTGGACA
Organism: Streptococcus sp. 2021WUSS109; assembly: GCF_044427305.1. Lineage (NCBI taxonomy): Bacteria > Bacillati > Bacillota > Bacilli > Lactobacillales > Streptococcaceae > Streptococcus > Streptococcus sp. 2021WUSS109. The sequence continues at coordinate 24,670 of NZ_JAOTGF010000015.1, read as the reverse complement.
GCCTGCCCCTTGTCCTCAGCAACAATCACCATAAGAACATCGCCGATGTGTTCCTTATTATATGTAAAAATCATTTCTTTTTCATTTCTCCTTTATGCAAATAGACCGGTCAAGCCTTTCCAAAGATTTTCAAAGAAGGCACCGATTTTTTCTAAAATCCCTGAATCTTGTAGATTCTTATAGGCTTCTGAAATTTGTTGCTCCGCCTGTTGCTTGAACTGGTTGAGCTGGGCAGCAACCTCAGCCGAATCAATAGCAGAGGTTTCCTGATAAGCTTTGGCAAATGTGACTAGCTTAGAAATTTCATCTGCTGTGATGACATTTTCTAAACCGTTTTGGGTCAAAACATCATTGATGATGGTGTTGATGTCAGCCTCAGAAGCCACCTGACCATTGGACTTTTTGTAGTCGGCAAGAGCAGTCTTGATTTCCGCCACTGCCTTATCCAAAGCAGAGCTGTCAAATTGTTCATCACCAGCATGGGCTGTCGCTACTTCATTAACAGTTGTTAATTCTTGTTGAGCTACTTCAGTTCGAGCGGTATCAACTGTGTCACCATTGGCTGCAAGAGCCTTGTAAACACCTGTCAGAGCGGACTCTCCCGTCACCTGAATCGGTGCCGCAACGTCAATCAAGACGTCTGTCGCACCGGCAGTAATGGCCGCATTGGCATACTGCGTTTCAGTAATCAAGGTGATGTTCTGCGGTGTCTTAATGTCCACCACAACCCCTTTGCCAGCGTCCTGCTTTTGCACCAAGACAGATGAATAGAGGGAGGCTGTGTCCGCTCCAGATGTACCTAAATATTGGTCCATATCCGTGCCAACAACCACCTGACGGCTAACATTATTGATATCAGAGACACCAAAAAGTTGATTGACTTCCGTTGCCTGCGCATCTGACAAACCTCCACCGTAGACTAGTGTTGGCTTGCCCCATTTTTCATTGATAACATCTGTTTGAATCTCAGCCTGTACCAAGGTAGCAAGACTCAAACTCAACCCCAGCACCACAGGTGCTAGAAGGATTTTTCCAAGTGATTTCTTCATGTTCTTTCCTTTCTTTTGGGAAATGGCAGAGCTTCTCTGCTAATTTATCTACCCAGTCCAGATAAGAAGTTCATGATTTCTTCCTTGGTCTTGCGATTCTTATCGACAAAACGACCGATTTCCTGACCATTTTCCAAAACAACCAGACTTGGAATGCCTAAAATAGCCCATTCCTGTGCCAAAGGCATAAAGTCATCTCGATCCAGTTGCACAAAACGGAGATCTGGAAAAGCTTCTTCGATAGCTGGCAAATGCGGTTTGATATAGTGGCAATCTCCACACCAAGTCGTCACAAATAGAAAAACAGTTGGCTTGCCATCTTCAATCAAGGCTGCTACTTCTTCAAGATTTGTTGGAAAAATCATTTTTCTTCCTCCCTGTATTGAATAGAACCTTGGGTATTTTCAAATAGAAATACCTGTCCTGCCTCCATCACAACCCCTCCGATAAGAGTTGTCTGCGTAGAAGCTGTTTCATCCACATAGACCGTGGCAATCTCTCCTAAATCAGCGAAAAAGTCACGCACCTCCTGCAAGGCCTGTGCTTTTTTACGGTCTTCTTGGATTTTACGGTAAAATTGAGCACTAGCGGTGAGCACACCTGCACCCAATAAGCCTGCTAGTAAGGCTGTCTTTTTCTTTTTCATGTTGACTATTTTATCATAATTCCTCGGAATTTTCCCAAAAATGCCATTGGACTTGTGACAGCTGAGACAAACACTCCACAAACATATGAAAACGATTCAGTTTTCAGAAAGTATGATTTCATCATGTGTTTATTGTTTATTTTTCCATATTTTTAAGACAAGTCTAGCTCTTCGTGATAAAATAGTAGTAATCATGTCATGGAGGAAGAAGAATGACTCTTTTTGAAAAAATTAAAGAAGTTACAGAATTGCAAAGCTTACCGGGATTTGAAGGACAGGTTCGCAACCACATCCGCCAAAAAATCACGCCACATGTAGACCGCATCGAAACAGATGGACTAGGTGGAATTTTTGGCATCAAGGATACGGCTGTTGAAAATGCTCCTCGTATCCTAGTGGCCGCCCACATGGATGAAGTCGGCTTTATGATTAGCCAAATCAAGCCTGACGGTACTTTCCGTGTTGTTGAGTTAGGTGGCTGGAATCCTCTGGTTGTTTCTAGCCAAGCCTTCACTCTTCAGTTGCAGGACGGTCGTACCATTCCAGCCATCTCAGGCTCAGTACCACCTCACCTTTCACGGGGAGCTAACGCTCCTGGCATGCCTGCCATTGCTGATATTATTTTCGATGCTGGTTTTGCCAATTATGACGAAGCTTGGGCGTTCGGCGTTCGTCCGGGGGATGTCCTCATTCCCAAAAATGAAACAATTCTAACAGCCAACGGAAAAAATGTTATTTCTAAGGCTTGGGACAACCGCTTCGGTGTCCTTATGGTGACGGAATTGCTAGAAAGCCTATCCGGTCAAGCATTGCCAAATCAGTTGATTGCTGGGGCCAATGTGCAAGAAGAGGTTGGTCTTCGTGGTGCCCATGCCTCTACAACCAAGTTCAGTCCAGACATTTTCCTCGCTGTTGATTGCTCACCCGCAGGTGATATTTATGGCGACCAAGGAAAAATTGGTGACGGAACTCTGCTTCGTTTCTATGACCCAGGTCATATCATGTTAAAAAACATGAAAGACTTCCTCCTCACAACTGCCGAAGAAGCAGGTGTCAAATTCCAATACTACTGTGGTAAAGGTGGAACAGATGCTGGTGCAGCCCACTTGAAAAACCATGGTGTTCCATCAACAACTATCGGTGTCTGCGCTCGTTACATCCACTCCCATCAAACTCTCTACAGCATGGATGACTTCTTAGAAGCTCAAGCCTTCTTGCAGGCTATCGTTAAAAAACTAGACCGCTCAACGGTTGATTTGATTAAAAATTATTAAAACAAAAGACTTTGCTGGGTTGAATACCCGGCAAAGCCTTTTTTTCTATACAAGTTCTTCTAAAATGTACTTCCTCACATAGGTAATGAAATATAGCGAGCCTGTAATCAGGTAGAGTTTTTTGGGATTGTCCAAGTCCGCCTGCTCCAACCACTCCTGATAGGTCTGAACTCGTTCGTAGCCTGACGGATAATCTTCTAACTGTACCGCTCTGAAATCGTCAAAAGTCGTCACGCTAACAGGTCCAAATTGGCTAAGCTGGGACAACATCTGGTCCACTGGCTTAGTATTGATAGCTGCAAAGAGGATTTCAATATCTCTGTCCGCATATTTTTCCTCTAGGAGCTGGGTCAGAACGGCGATGCTTTCATTATTGTGGGCTCCGTCAATCATGAGCCTTGGTTGTATCAATTCTAAGCGGCCCGGCCAGATGGCTTGGGACAAGCCCTGGCTGATGGTTTCATTGCTAATCTTTGGAAAATGAGGGCTGAGAAGCTGAGCTGTGGTCACTGCCAAGGCTGCGTTGACCTCCTGGTGACGCCCCTGCATCTGTAGCCTCAAATCCTCAACACGGCCGAAGGGGCTTGAAACCACAAAACCTGCTCTGCTATTTTCCAAAAGAATCTCCCGCCCTACCGCATAGGTCGGACTCTGAAGCTGACGGGCCCGCTCCTCAAATACTGCCACCACCTCTGGCTGGTCGGTCGCATAGAGGAAGGGAACCCGCTCACGTAAGACAGCAACCTTGTGACGGGCTATGGCAGCGTGGGTCTCTCCCAAAAAAGCCTGATGATCCAAGCCGATGGACGGGCAAACTACCGCCAAGGGGGTAAGGACATTGGTCGCATCCTGCAAACCGCCCATGCCCGCCTCCACCAAGAGAATGTCGGGATACTGGTAGTGGGCAAAGTAGACAAACATAGCCACTACTACAATCTCAAACTCTGAGATGGCATCCAGTCCAGCTGTCTGGTCCAAGTCCTCAATCAAGGGCTGCAAGTCTGTCACAATCTTCGCAAAATCTTCCTCTGAAATCATCTCCTGCTCAAAGACAATCTGTTCTCGAAAATCAATGATAGACGGTGACGTAAAACGGCCGACGGTGTAATCTGAAGACCGTAAGATAGACTGTAAGGCATTCAAGGTCGAACCCTTGCCATTTGTACCAACAAAGTGAATAGTCGGCACTTGAAGCTGGGGATTGTCCAAGCGTTCCAAGAGCCAGCTGACACGTGCAACACCGTTTTCTAAATCTGATGCAGGGCGATTCGATAGCCACTGCCTAATTTCTTGATAATTCATATTTCCCTCTCTACAAAAGCAGCAACAGGGGGATGACCTGTTGCTAGATAATTTGTTATTTAAGGCCCATTAACTTAGCCAATTCAGGTATTTTTTGTAAACTTGGCAAGACAAGCATGGTCACGACAATGCGTAATGGAATTTCAAAAATAGCCTTAATCAAACGACTGCTATACAGGGCAATCCAAGGTGTTCCAAAATGGAAATGGAGGGCAATCGGTGTCATGATAAAGGAAATCACAACCTGAATCAAGACAACTACACCAGCCACATAGAGCCAATCAGCCTTGTTCTTGGTGTCTAGCGGTTTTCGATAGAAGAACCAGCCGTAGATAAATGCCGATACCGCCTCAATCAAAATCCAAGTGAAGAGGACCGTTTGCCCGCTAAACAAGACAAATATTGGGTCTGAAATAGCCGCAAAGACAGCTGACCAAACTGGACCCGCAATAGCTCCCAAAATAGTATTGGGAATGAAGGTAAACTGAACCTGTAAAGTATCAGAAATCCGAATGGAGAAATAGTTCTCCACAACCATAACCAAGGCCAAAGTCATAGCAATAGCAGCCAACAACTGCACCGTTAGTTTTGGAATTTTCTTTTCCATAAAAAATGCTCCTTTTTCAAAAAAATGGAGCTGTCGTGTGTATTCGACAGCGGATGCAATGGTTTACCGCGCTACTCTCAGCCAGGACCCAATGTTCCTACTCTAGGAGACATTAGAGACAAGCAAAGATATAGTCTTTTAGTTTACTTTTAGTACTAGGCAACGAGCCGCAGGCATAACTGGAGTTAGGCAAGGCGAGTTAACGAAGTAATAAAAGAAAAACTAAATGACGATAAGCTTCGTTATGTGGCAACATCCCATCCACATACACTTAACGCAAACCACCTACTCTGTGCAAATTTCTTTGCTAGTCTATTTTATCATACCAAGGTCAGTTTGACCAATTGCCAAAATCTATTACTCCTAACAGTTACTGACTATAAGAAAAACTGGCAGGGTTACTGCCAATTTCCTTCTATTATTTCAAGCGTTCAACTTCACGCGCAATAACCAATTCTTCATCCGTTGGAATAACCAAGACACGAACTTTTGATTCTGGCGTTGAAATGTCACCATAGTTGCCAAATACATTTTTTGCTGGGTCCAACTCAATACCAAACCAAGACAAACCTGCAATGACATCATTTCGCATAAGCGGTGCATTTTCACCCATACCTGCCGTGAAGACAATAGCATCTGCCCCATTTAAAATTGCAAGATACTGACCGATAAATTTTTTAATACGGTCAATGAAAATATTGTAGGCCAACACTGCATCTGGATCGTGAGCTTGGATGCCTGCTTCAATATCACGCATATCACTTGAGAAGCCAGATACACCGAACAAGCCTGACTGTTTATTCAACATGTTAACAACGTCTGCAGCATCTTTCAATTCTTCAACATTCGCAATCAAATAAGGAATGATAGCAGGATCAATATCCCCTGAACGAGTTCCCATCATTGGACCAGCTAGTGGTGTGAAACCCATTGAAGTATCCACAGATTCACCATGATAGTTAGCAGTGATGGATACACCATTTCCGATATGTGCCGTAATCAATTTTAACTCTTCGATTGGATGCCCCAAAACTTTTGCAGCCTCATGCGCTACATAGTAGTGACTCGTTCCATGAGCACCATACTTACGAACTTTATAGTCTGTATAATATTTTTGTGGAATTGGATAGAGATATGCATGTTTTGGCATCGTTGTATGGAAAGCAGTGTCAAAAACAGCTACATTCAACACTTCTGGCAATACTTCTTCAAATGCACGCATCGCCGCCACGTGTGCTGGGTTATGAAGTGGCGCCAAGGCACTCAACTCTTCAATTTGCTCAATCTCTTTTTGACCAATAACCACTGACTCCTTGAAGTATTCTCCACCCGCAACAACACGGTGTCCAACACCTGTAATTTCTTCATAAGTTGCAATAATATTGTGTTTGAGCAAATCTTCAAGAAGAATCTTAACTGCAACTGTATGATTAGGAATATCTAATACTTCACTTTCTTTTTTTCCATCATACTTAACAGTGGAAATAGAATCATTTAAGCCGATACGCTCGATAATACCCGCTGCTAGTACTGTTTCTTCTGGCATTTGATAAAGTTGCCATTTTAGACTTGAACTACCTGCATTAATTGCAATTGTTTTTGACATATCTTACCTCTTTTAAAGCGTTTTCCTAACTAGTATAACAGATTTTCACTTAAATTGCATTCTCTTGCTTCCAATTTTTGAAATTGAGCATGAACTTCTGAATAGCTTCTAGTTCTTGAAGACTTTGTAAGGGATAAACAAACGGCGCCAACGGTCTTGCAGCTTTCTTTTGCAAGACAAAAATAGACTTGGCCATAGCAGCCTTCCCAAAGAGATTTGGTGGCAGGGCAATCATGGCAACGATATTGGCTTGTTCTTGTAACCAGCCTTTCAGTAAATCGCTTTGCGGACTAGTCAACAAATCATTTGGAGCCAAGAGAATAGCGAATCCATCCTTTTCCAGATATTTGAGGGACTGTTCCATGAGTAAATGATGGGCGTAGGTATGTTCATTTGGGCTGGCAACCTGATAACGGCTGGCAATCTGGTCATCTGGATAGTAGCCGATAGCTAAATCTCCCAAAATTACTTGACTTTCCTTCAAAATCTGCGGACGTACCGCATCTCCCTGAGCAAAAGAAATATCTGCCTGCATGACATCCGCAATACTTGCCGACAAATCAATCAAGAGGTCGTCCACTTCGATCCCCAAGTAATCCAATTCTTTCTGGCTGGCGTTGAGAATAGTCTGAGCTAGATTGCCTGTCCCCGAACCAATTTCCAGAACCGTCACCTTGGAAGCAGATACTAATTGGTCCACTAGAAAAGATAGGATAAATCCGATAGAGTCTGGTGTGAACTGGTGATTATACTGCATGGGTTCAGTCTGATTGGCCTTGATGAGCAGGAATTGGAAGGCACGACGCCATTCTTCCTTGGTTAAATCTAGTTGTTTCAAGGTCTTGTTATTATTGACAACAAGATCTGTCTCATGCTGACCAGCTACGTAAGCAGCATTTTGCTCAATCATGGCATCATAGATATTGGTGCCTAGCTGGTTTTGGATAGTCTGTACGTTTTCTAATAGCAGGTCGTAAGCCTGTTCGATCTTTTCAAAATTCATACTCCTATCTTATCAAAAATTCACAGACTTTGCACCAAAAAGGGAGCGGCTAGCCACTCCCCTCGGGTACTATTTTAACCGGAAATTGATAGCGATACTTCCCTCCATTTCTTAGATTCACGTTAACCGATACAGTTCTATTTTTAATATGATAGCTAGCCTGACCCTCCCGAAACAACACGCTTCCCTCGGTCACTATTGGTTTAATTTCCTCCTTTTTCTTAGAACTCGTTTGAGCAGGTTTTTCAGCGCTTTCTTGACTCTCTCTAGTTGGTTGTTCCTCCTTTTTCAACTGTTCATCGACAGTGTGGCTAGTAGCCATGGCATCTTCCTTCTTTTCATCTGTTTGGCTAGCCACCTTTTCAGCAACTACTTGACGCTCTTGCAAGTCCTGCTCGACCTTGTCCAAGACCATCTGAGCCATGATATAAGCAGTCGTTTCTTGCCTTGCCACCTGTACCAAGCGACTCTCAGCCTCTTGGCGGTGGAGATAAAACTGAAGCAAAAGACTAAAAACCGCCAGCATCAAAAGGGCATAGAGCAGGATGCCCGCCTTAACTTTTTTCTTTAAAAGCATAGATAAAGGTCCGCTCCTCTCCATTTTTAAAGCTAAAGTCGATGCGCACCAGCTGGTTTTCTTGGGAAATAGCTGTGCTATCCACCTGATAGAGCATGGGCTGGTAGCCCTGTCCCCTGTCATTTGTTTTCCGAAAATCATCCGACCGTGACTTACCAAAGGCCAAAGCCTGCCCTCCCTTATCAACATAGACCTTGCCATTTTCAACCTTGACCAAGTCAGCCTGGTCCCACTCCGACCGCAATTGACTAGAGAAGACCAACCATTCCTTTTGAACGGTCTGACCTTGATAATGCGCTTCTTGGACCAGCAGTTTTGACAAGCCTTCAAAGACCAGAAGACTACCTGAAAGAATGACTAAGGCTACCAAGCATTCCAAGAGAGTAAAAGCAGGAATTTTACTTTTTAACAACCGATAAAACCTCCTTTCCCTCGTGGAAAACAATCATCTTATCTGCTGTTCGTTGAACCTGAACTGTAACACCGTTTAAGGCTAGGTTATCTTGCTCGGTCTGAACAGCCATCTGTGCTAGATTGAGAACCTCCTGTTGTTCCAATTCCCAAGCCTGTCGCCTACGACCTGCATCCACCGCTGACAAAATCAAGCTGCAAATAGTCACTAGGGTCGCAAGGGCAACCAGACTTTCTAGCAAAATATAAGCCTTATTCTTCTGTTTTCTTATAGCGACCACTCCCTATATATAATTGATACGTGACTGTCTTTCGACTAAGCCGAAAACGAATCTTGGCCAGAGAAGAATTTCCACCATTTTCTTCAAATGTGATGGTCTTCCCTTCCAATACTTCTACATTTCTGGGTACCTCTACAGCCTGATGACCATTTGTAACCTCCTGTCCACCGATAGCTAGACTCACTGTTTGGTGGGAACTAGCTGCCAGTTTCTGACTGTCTTTATAGATGCCCTCAAATTCCCAGAGAAAAATCTCTTCCTGGACAGACTGAAAGGCCGTTTGCACCGTTCCCGACAGGCTGATTGCCAGAAAGCTGATGACAAATAAGGTTAGCAGGCTTTCAAACAGGGTAAAAGCCTTATTTTTTCGCCGTAGCATACTGCTCCGCTTGTTTTGGTGTAATATAACCAGCCTTTTGCAAGTCCTCCACCGTTGCTTCCTTATCATATTCCAATTCATAGAGCTCCATTTGACTCTCTACTACCTTAACAACTGCCGCATCCCCCTTCTTCTGAATAGCATCCTTCTGCTGGCTCAAATTTGGCACAAAAAGGAGCAAGAGCAGGCTAATGATCCCCAAAACGACTAACATTTCCACCAGAGTGAACCCTTTTACCTTCATTTCAATTAATTTTTTCATTTTACAACTCCATATTTTGATAAATCGGCAGCAACATGGCTGCGTAGATGAGAACGACCATTAAGGCCACAAAGAGAAAGACCAGCGGTTGAATCAGCTGCATGGCTCTATTGACCCGAGAGAAAAAATCCTCCCAACACTCGGCTGCATAAACTGTCAACTCACTACCCAACTTGGACTTGACCTGACCATACTCGACAATCAAACTCAGCTCTCGCTTAAAAAAGGCATAGGTCTTAATGTGTTCGTGAAAACTCTGACCATTGGAAAGCGACTGCTCCAGGTCCTGTCCAATCTCTCGAAAGAGCTGCGATTGCTGCTCCTGCATCAAACCCACAATCTGCGGCAGGTCCAAGCCTTGCCCAATCAAACTCCCCCACTCCCTGGCGTAATAGGCCGTCAGATAGGTTTGGATGAGTTTTCCGAAAAATGGCAGAGCTGCCAAGCGGGAAAATGCCTTGATTTTGTTGGTTTTGCGAAACCAAACCATACCAGCCAAGACCGCCACCAAACTAAGTCCACAGAGGGATAAAAAGATAGTCGGCAGATGGTTAATTAGCATGGTCGCAGCATTGCCTTCCTCCAACTGGGGCAGAAGATAGTTTTTCAAGCCTAGCATAATCAAGAACAGAAAACCCAGTAAGATAATCGGATAGGTCGCCACCTCAATCAGCTTTTTACGAACCTTGCTGACATTTTCCAGATAGGACTGGATATGGCTCAAACTCAGGCTGGTATTACCATGAACTTCTGCCAGAGCCACCTGTGTGACCACCGCATCTGAAAACCGCAAATCTGCCAGTAAACTCGAAAAGGGTTTGCCTGCCAGCAACCCGTCTGACAAGACCTGGGTATAGAGATCTGCCAGAAGCTGACTGCGTTTGAGGAAATCAACAATCTCCCCCAGATGAAAACCACTAGCAAAAAGATTATTGAAAAGCTCAATGACCTTACGCTGGCGAGCCAAGGGCAATTTTTTCTGTTTCTGCCTGCCTAAGACTGATATGTCCTGCTGCAAAAAGGCGATCAATTTGCGCATTCCACTGGTCTGCGGAATGGTTTTGGTAATTTCCCTTTGCAAAATCTACCACACCTCCTCCCCCGATTAAACGTTGATAGGCAATACCTTGAAGGGCATTGTTTAACTCCTCAGGACTGACACCCAATTCCAACATACGAGCATAGACACCCGAAATAGACCTTGCATGAACCGTTGAGAAAACGGTAGCTCCTGTCAGGCTGGCTCGAATGACTGCTCGAGCGGTTTCCGCATCCCGAATTTCACCGATAATGAGCAAGTCTGGTCGATGACGGAGGGACAGTTTGATCAGATTGTCGTAGGTGGCTCCGATGGCTTCATTGAGCTGGAGTTGCAGCATGTCCTCCTGCTTGATTTCGACAGGATCCTCGATGGTCAAAATCTGCTTGTCTGGGAATTTCAGCCTGGCAAGATGGTACATAAGTGTGGTCTTACCAGAGCCGACTGGACCCGAAAAAAGGTAGAGCCCTCGTCCCTTGATTTCTTCTGCAAGCCGCTCGGCCGCCTCAAACCAGAACTTGAGTTCCTTGTCATTGTCATAAAGCAGGCGGATAACCAAACTTTCCTTGCCACGATAATCACCGACAGTTGATAAGCGAAGTGAAATCTCTCCACTCCCATAATCATAGTCACAGGAACCCTGCTGGCTACGGCGTTTTTCACCAACATTTAAACCTGCTAAAAACTTGAAATGGCTGATGATGGCTGTTACTTCCTCCTCAGCCACGTCTTGCACAAACTCTCGCTCGTCCATGATACGATGATAGACTTGGTAGCCTTGACCACGAGGAACCAGATAAATATCACTGACCCTATCTGCCACCGCCTCCTCAATCATCTTTCTTGCTTTTTCTTGAATCATACAACCTCCTCACCCTATCTATTCGTAAGGAAACTTGATTTTCCATACTTTTTTGTTAAAATAATAAAAAAGCTTGGAGGTTCCTATGAAAAAATTAAAAAAAGGCGACGGTAAATCGCCAAATTTCCCACACTACTAACGTTTAAGTCAACATCTCAGCGCAGTGGTTGATTGGCAGATTTGTTCGTTTTACACTCCAAATCTAACCTAATCAACTGTGCGGGGGCGGTAAGACGAACTCTTTAAAGTCTTCGAGTTCTGTACCGCTCCCAGTCCCTCTTCATCTATTGAAAGAATTGGCGGTTTTGAAGCCAATCTTGCTGCCAAGGAAAAACTAGAAGCTCTGGGCTTCAAACTCACTTTCTCAGAACATTATTTTGAAAACGATATTTTTGATTCGGCTCCGATTGCCAGTCGTGTTGCGGACTTGGAAATAGCCTTTGCGGATGAGTCGGTCGATGCCATTCTGACAACCATTGGCGGTGTCAACTGCAACGAACTGCTGCCTTATCTGGATTTTGACCTGATTGCCCGCAATCAGAAGATTTTCTGTGGTTATTCGGATACGACCGCCCTGCTCAATGCCATCTACGCCAAGACAGGCATGCAAACCTACATGGGGCCAGCCTATTCAAGCTTCAAAATGGATCTGGGGCAACAATATCAAACAGAAGCCTGGCTCAAGGCTGTGACACAAGACTCCTATGAACTGACCCCGAGTCCAGAATGGTCTAGCGATGCTTGGTACCTACCAGACGCCCCTCGCACCTTTTACCAAACAGAGTGGAAAGTCTACAATCCAGGCCAGGCCTCTGGTATTGCCATCGGCGGAAACATATCAACCCTCAATCTACTGACTGGGACAGAGTTTGCACCCAGACCAGACAAATATATTCTATTTTTAGAAGAGGCGGAAGACGACGATTATCTCATTATCGCTCGTCATTTGACAGCTCTTCTACAAGCCTATCCAAATCCCCAAGCCCTTGTCTTCGGTCGTTTTCCTAAAGAAACCAAGATGACCGAGGAGATTTTGTTGGCGATTTTGGACAAGCACCCTATTCTCAAAAAAGTTCCTGTTCTCTACGATTTGGACTTTGCCCATACCCAGCCTCTGTTTACCATTACCATCGGTGGTCAAGTGGAGCTCGACACCGAAGCCTTTTCTATCAGATTCAGCTAAAAAGGATTACTCACTAGGGCAATCCTTTTATGAATCATAGTTGACACATTTTCCTTGTCTTAGCTTGCAAGGGCGAACTCGCGGTTGTTGCACCGGTTTAGTAGCAAACCCCGCAGGTAAATTTTCTCTCGCTTCTACCAACATCAGCGAATGATACCTCTGCAAATATTCATCGCATTCCTCACACCAATGCTGGTCTGATTCATCCCAAAAAGCCACCATCGTTCCATTCTTACTTTTCTTCATTGGAAAATCCTCTGATAGCCGTACCCACTCTTTTTGAAAGGCATTCAGTGCATCCTCATAGCGATCAAAAGCAGCCCTACTGGTAACATCCTCTTCCCAACCATCTAAGAACCACCAGGGTTCAAAATCTCCATACATTTTAATAACTTGATACATAATATTACTTCCTTTTTCGTACACATTATATCGAAATTGTATGATTTAAGAAAACATTCTGCTTGTTAATTCCTTATCAAGTCATATATATGTTTCTTTCTGAATATCAAAAAGCACATCCCTCAAAGAGAGATGTGCCATCTTAATTTACTCAGTTACTGCAGCAAGTTCTGCTTCTGCTGCAAGTTCTTCAGCGACTGTGTCTTCAATGATTTCAACTTCATTGATGGCTTGTGGTTCTAGATTACGGTAGCGGGCCATACCTGTACCTGCTGGGATAATCTTACCGATAATAACATTCTCTTTAAGACCGAGAAGGTTATCGCGTTTACCACGAATGGCTGCATCTGTAAGAACGCGAGTTGTTTCTTGGAAGGATGCGGCAGACAAGAATGAGTTGGTTTCAAGGGACGCTTTTGTGATACCCATAAGAACTGGACGAGCTGTTGCCGGAATACCACCAGCGATAACCACTTCCGCATTGGCATCTGTAAAGTCGGTAATATCCATGAGGGTACCCATGAGAAGATCTGTATCTCCTGGATCCATGACACGAACTTTACGAAGCATTTGGCGAACCATTACCTCGATGTGCTTGTCGCCGATTTCTACACCCTGGCTACGGTAAACTTTTTGAACTTCAGAAAGAAGGTAAGTTTCAACCGCCAAGACATCACGGACTTCAAGCAAGCGTTTTGGTTGGATAGAACCTTCGGTAAGGGCTGCTCCACGCGCAACTTGGTCACCAACTTCAACCTTCATACGGGCTGTAAATGGAACCACATATTCGCCTTCGCCAGTTTTACCTTTAACAAAGACTTTCTTGGTACGAGTAGAAGCATCTTCTTCAATAGCGATAACTTCACCTTTAACCTCAGTGATAACCGCTTCCCCTTTCGGATTACGGGCTTCAAAGATTTCTTGGACACGAGGAAGACCCTGCGTAATATCGCTGTTTGAGGCTACACCACCCGTGTGGAAGGTACGCATTGTAAGCTGTGTACCAGGTTCACCGATAGATTGGGCTGCAATCGTACCAACTGCTTCACCCACTTCAACCGCATCACCTGTTGCCAAGTTGATACCGTAACAATGACGGCAGACACCGTGACGAGTGTTACATGTAAATACGCTACGGATGGTTACTTGTTCAACACCTGCATTGACAATTTCACGGGCAATATCTTCCGTAATCAATTGGTTTGGACCAATGATAACGGCACCCGTTTCAGGATGTTTAACAGTTTTCTTCGTGTAACGACCTTGCAAACGCTCTTCAAGTGGCTCAATCATTTCCTTGCCATCTGTGATTGAACGGATGTCAAGACCACGGTCTGTTCCACAGTCGTCTTCACGGATAATAACGTCTTGTGCAACGTCAACCAGACGACGAGTCAGATAACCTGAATCGGCTGTCTTCAAGGCCGTATCCGTCATACCCTTACGAGCACCGTGAGTTGAGAAGAACATTTCCAATACAGAAAGACCTTCACGGAAGTTAGACAAGATAGGCAATTCCATGATACGTCCGTTCGGAGCTGACATCAGACCACGCATACCGGCCAACTGGGAGAAGTTGGAAATGTTACCACGGGCACCAGAGTCCATCATCATAACGATTGGGTTCTTCGGATCTTGTTTTTCAACCAGACGTTTTTCCAATTTTTCCTTAGCCGAACGCCACTCGTCTGTAACAGCTGCGTAACGCTCATCATCGGTAATCATACCGCGGCGGAATTGTTTCTTGATTTGTTCTACACGTTCGTGAGATTCTTCAATGATTTCAGCCTTGTTGTCGATAACTGGGATATCGGCAATACCCACTGTCAAACCAGCGAGTGTTGAGTGATAGTAACCCAAGTCTTTCAAACGGTCAAGCAGGGCTGATGTTTCAGTTGTACGGAAACGCTTGAAGATTTCAGCGATGATGTTACCAAGATTTTTCTTCTTGAATGGTGGGTTGATTGGCAATTCTGCAATAGCAGCCTTGATATCTGATCCTGGTTCCAAGAAGTATTTATCAGGAGTTCCTTCTGTCAAGTTAGCATTGTTTGGTTCTTGCAAGTATGGAAGACCTTCTGGCATAATCGCGTTGAAGAAGATTTTTCCGACAGTTGTCATCATGACCTTGTGTTTTTGATTGTCTTTCCAAGGTTTGTCAAGACTATCTGTTGCGATACCAACACGAGTATGCAAGTGAACATAGCCATTGCGGTAAGCCATAACAGCCTCATCCGCATCCTTGAAGACCATACCTTCACCTTCACGACCAGCATCTTCCATGGTCAAGTAGTAGTTACCCAAAACCATATCCTGAGATGGTGTTACGACTGGTTTACCATCTTTAGGGTTAAGGATGTGTTCTGCCGCAAGCATGAGGATACGTGCTTCTGCTTGTGCTTCTTCTGACAATGGAACGTGAATCGCCATCTGGTCACCGTCAAAGTCGGCGTTGTAGGCTTCACAGACAAGCGGGTGCAAACGAAGGGCTTTACCGTCGATCAGAACTGGCTCAAAAGCCTGGATACCCAAACGGTGAAGGGTAGGTGCGCGGTTCAAAAGAACTGGGTGTTCTTTAATCACTTCTTCCAAAATATCCCAGATACGATCATCCCCACGTTCAATCAAACGTTTTGCAGCTTTTACGTTGCCAGCAATATCACGGGCAACGATTTCGCGCATAACAAACGGTTTGAAGAGCTCGATTGCCATTTCACGTGGCACACCACATTGGTACATTTTCAGCGTTGGACCAACGGCGATAACGGAACGTCCTGAGAAGTCAACACGCTTACCAAGCAAGTTTTGACGGAAACGTCCTTGCTTACCTTTAAGCATGTGGCTGAGTGATTTAAGCGGACGGCTACCTGGTCCTGTGATTGGACGACCACGGCGACCGTTGTCAATCAAAGCATCCACAGCTTCTTGGAGCATACGTTTTTCGTTTTGTACGATGATACCTGGAGCGTTAAGTTCCAAGAGACGAGCCAAACGGTTGTTACGGTTGATAACACGGCGGTAGAGTTCGTTCAAGTCAGATGCGGCAAAACGGCCACCATCCAACTGAACCATCGGACGCAAATCTGGTGGAATAACTGGAAGGATATTGAGAATCATCCACTCAGGCTTGTTACCAGATTTGTAGAATGCATCCAATACATCCAAGCGACGCACTGCTTTAATGCGTTTTTGACCAGAAGCTGTTTTCAATTCTTCTTTCAAGGCTGCGATTTCTTTTGGAAGATCAACTTGTTTCAAGAGGTCTTGAATGGCTTCTGCACCCATTTTGGCAACGAATGAACCATAGCCATATTCACGCAAACGCTCACGGTATTCGCGCTCAGTCATGATTGACTTGTGCTCCAGCGGTGTATCTTTCGGATCGATGACCACATATGCCGCGAAGTAGATAACTTCCTCAAGCGCACGTGGGCTCATATCCAAGGTCAAGCCCATACGACTTGGAATCCCTTTGAAATACCAAATGTGTGAAATTGGTGCTTTCAACTCAATGTGTCCCATACGTTCACGACGTACTTTTGCACGAGTCACTTCAACACCACAGCGGTCACAAGTAATCCCTTTATAACGGATACGTTTGTATTTACCACATGAACACTCCCAGTCTTTTGTTGGACCAAAGATGACTTCGTCAAAGAGTCCATCACGTTCTGGTTTAAGTGTCCGATAGTTGATTGTTTCAGGTTTTTTAACCTCACCGTAAGACCACGAACGAACCTTACTTGGTGAAGCTAACGTGATTTGCATACTTTTAAATCGATTTACGTCAACCACTAATAATCCCTTTCTTTTCTTGTGAGAGGCTGGATTCCCAGACCTCAAATTCTTGAACAATAATCAGCAGAATGGATAGCTGGTAAGCTATTCCTCTATCAAATCAGACGGTGGAAGACCGTTGGTCCTTGTCTCTTTCAGTTCTGAGATTTGGACCAACTTGTTCCATCCATTCTCATTATTCTTTGCCTTCTGCTTCTTCTGCTGCAAAGGCTGCGGCTGCGTCAGCTGCGGCTTTTGCACGTGCTTTTTCAAGATCATCTACGTGGATGATGTCATCATCTTCACCTTCATCAAGGTCACGCAATTCTACTTCATTGTTGTCTTCATCAAGGACACGCATATCCAAACCAAGTGATTGCAATTCTTTGACAAGAACGCGGAATGATTCTGGAACACCTGGTTTTGGAATTGGTTTACCTTTGGTGATGGCTTCATAGGCTTTAAGACGGCCTGTCACATCATCTGACTTGTAAGTCAAGATTTCTTGAAGGACGTTAGAAGCACCGTAGGCTTCAAGGGCCCAAACCTCCATCTCACCGAAACGCTGACCACCAAACTGAGCCTTACCTCCGAGTGGCTGTTGGGTAACGAGTGAGTATGGTCCGACTGAACGGGCGTGAAGCTTGTCATCAACCATGTGGTGAAGCTTGATCATGTACATGACACCGACAGATACACGGTTGTCAAATGGCTCACCTGTACGACCGTCGTAAAGAATGGTTTTGGCATCTGAATCCATACCTGCTTCTTTAACAGTTGACCAAAGGTCTTCTGAACTTGCACCATCGAAAACTGGTGTTGCGATATGAATACCCAAGTTGCGAGCCGCCATACCCAAGTGAAGTTCCATAACCTGACCGATGTTCATACGTGATGGCACCCCGAGTGGGTTGAGCATGATGTCAACTGGTGTTCCGTCTGGAAGATATGGCATATCCTCAACAGGTACAATACGTGAAACGACACCCTTGTTACCGTGACGACCGGCCATTTTATCTCCGACCTTGATCTTACGTTTTTGAGCGATGTAAACACGAACCAACATGTTAACACCTGATTGCAATTCATCACCGTTGGCACGAGTAAAGATTTTCACATCACGAACGACACCATCGGCACCGTGAGGTACACGAAGAGAAGTATCACGTACTTCACGTGACTTGTCACCGAAGATAGCGTGCAAGAGGCGCTCTTCAGCAGAAAGATCTTTTTCACCTTTTGGTGTGACTTTACCAACAAGAATGTCGCCTTCTTTAACTTCCGCACCGATACGGATAATACCCATTTCATCCAAGTTGCGAAGAGCATCTTCACCAACGTTTGGAATTTCGCGAGTGATTTCTTCAGGGCCTAACTTGGTATCGCGTGTTTCTGATTCGTATTCTTCCAAGTGAACAGATGTATAGACATCGTCTTTGACCAGACGCTCAGACATGATAACCGCGTCCTCGAAGTTGTAACCTTCCCACGTCATGTAGGCAACGATAGGGTTTTGACCAAGAGCCATTTCCCCATTTTCCATGGAAGGTCCATCTGCGATGAAGTCGCCTTTTTCTACGACGTCGCCCAATTTTACAAGGGTACGTTGGTTGTAGGCAGTACCAGAGTTTGAACGACGGAATTTAGAAATGTGGTATACATCAAGCGATCCATCTTCACGACGCACTTCTACCTTGTCCGCATCTGCGTAAACAACCTTACCATCGTGTTGAGCGATGATTGCTGCACCTGAGTCATGGGCAGCCTGGTATTCCATACCAGTACCAACGTAAGGCGCTTTTGGATCAATCAATGGAACAGCCTGACGTTGCATGTTGGCACCCATGAGGGCACGGTTGGAGTCATCGTTTTCCAAGAAAGGAATACATGCTGTCGCAACGGCAACTACCTGCTTAGGAGAAACGTCCATGAAGTCTGCTGAATCTGCTGGGAACTCTTGGTTGTTACCTTGGTGACGTCCCATTACAATCTTATCAACGAAACGGTTGTTTTCATCAAGTGGTGATGTTGATTGTGCTACGATGTAGGCATCTTCTTCATCCGCTGTCAACCAAACGATTTCGTTTGTAACTGTACCAGTTGCACGGTCAATCTTGCGGTATGGTGTTTGGATGAAGCCATACTTGTTGAGGTGACCATAAGAAGACAAGTTGTTAATCAAACCGATGTTTGGTCCCTCAGGCGTTTCAATCGGACACATACGACCATAGTGAGTGTAGTGAACGTCTCGAACCTCATAACCAGCACGGTCACGAGTCAAACCACCAGGTCCCAAGGCTGACAAACGGCGTTTGTGAGACAACTCAGAAAGTGGGTTGTGTTGGTCCATGAACTGTGACAACTGAGATGAACCAAAGAATTCTTTGATTGCGGCTGTAACAGGGCGGATATTGATGATTTGTTGTGGCGTCAATACTTCATTGTCTTGAACAGACATACGCTCACGCAAGTTACGTTCCATACGAGTCAAACCGATACGTACTTGGTTAGCAAGCAATTCACCAACGGCACGTATACGACGGTTACCCAAGTGGTCAATATCATCTACACGACCAAGACCCTCAGCCAAGTTGAGGAAGTAGCTCATTTCAGCCAAGATGTCCGCAGGTGTTACTGTACGTACGTTTTCTGCTGGATTAGCATTACCAATCACCGTCACAACACGTTCTGGATCCTTAGGAGCTACAATCTTGAATTTCTGCAAAAGAACTGGCTCAAGAAGAACAGCGTTGTCATTTGGAATATATTCTACCAAGTTGAACTCATCGAATTGTGCTTCTACTTTTTCAAGCACATCGCGACTCAATACAGTACCAGCTTCCAAGACGATTTCGCCTGTCTCACCGTTAATCACATGCTCAGCAAGTGTTTGGTTGAGTAAACGAGTACGGAGGTTGAGTTTTTTATTAATTTTATAACGACCAACAGGTGCCAAGTCGTAACGACGTGGGTCAAAGAAACGAGCTGTTAAAAGGCTACGAGAGCTTTCAGCTGTCTTTGGTTCACCTGGACGAAGGCGCTCATAGATTTCCTTAAGCGCTTCATCCGTACGAGAATCTGCTGGGTTTTTATGAATATCTTTTTCAATGGTATTGCGAACCAATTCGCTATCACCGAAGATGTCAAAGATTTCATCATCGCCTGAGAAACCAAGCGCACGAACAAGCGTTGTGAACGGAATCTTACGCGTACGGTCAATACGAGTGTAGGCAATGTCTTTTGAGTCTGTTTCCAATTCCAACCAAGCTCCACGGTTAGGGATAACCGTTGAACCATAACCTACTTTACCGTTCTTATCTACTTTATCATTGAAGTAGACACCTGGTGAACGAACCAACTGAGAAACGATGATACGCTCTGCACCGTTGATGATGAAGGTACCCATTTCAGTCATGATTGGAAACTCACCGAAGAAGACTTCTTGCGTCTTGATCTCGCCAGTTTCTTTATTCACCAGACGGAAAGTTACATAAATTGGAGCTGAGTAGTTCGCATCATGCGCACGCGCCTCTTCCAATGTGTATTTAGGTTCCTTCAATTCATAACCAACGAATTCCAATTCCATGGTATCCGTAAAGTTTGAAACTGGAAGTACATCTTCAAAGACTTCTTTCAAACCATAATCTAAAAAGTCTTGGAAAGAGTCCGTTTGGATTTCAATCAAATTTGGTAAATCAAGAACTTCCTTGATTCTTGAAAAACTACGACGGGTACGGTGCTTACCGTACTGAACTTCATGTCCTGCCAAGTTAATTCTCCTCTATTTTTCTATTGATTTTTCTGCAAAATCAAACACATTTGCCTTTTGTTAGAATTTTTAGAATCTTTAAGAATAGGTAACAATTCTCAAAAAAATTCCTCATAGACACAAAAAGAGCAGCTAAATCTTCCTTTGAAAAAGTTTGATTTAACTGCTGCAAGCCTTGTCTGGACAATATTTCAAACAAGACACACGACAAATAATTTACACTATTATAGCACAAGTACTAGGAAAAATCAAGGTGAATCATTATTCGCTTGCTCACTAGTTGCTGTTTGCGTTTCTGATGACTGGTTCGTGTTATTAGCTGAAGAACTCGTGCTAGTCCGAGTCGAACTACTTCGTTGAGTTGAGCTACTTGATGTTGGTGTTTGGGAGCCGATAATTGTATTCCAAGCCTGTGCTCGGTCACTATCTGTCCCTCCAACCATGAAGTTATAGCTCGTTACTGGTGCACCATTTTTAGCCCAATAACTTGTTGTCATCGCACCGCCAACTGTTACTTGGCGCCCATTTATCTGTGTAGTCCCTGCACGTTGACCTGTAGAAGCAACGACGCTAGAAGCAATAACACTACTGTCTAATTCAAATTTTCCTGCGAACATATCCGCATTAACATTGTAAAGAGCATCAACCATATGGGCCACATATTGTGAATTATTGTGGTAGCCAGTCCAGACATACATTTCTGAGTTATCATCATTCCCAGCCCAGGTACCTAAAGTTACTCTAGGGGTTGATAGCATGAGCCACACGTCATTGACTTCATTACTTGTTCCCGTCTTACCGACGAAATCAGACGATGCTGCCTGTGGGTTTAAACCACTCAATCGACTCTTGAACGTCGTAGTATACCCAGAGTTGACAACCTGTCTCAAAAGCTGGTTCATGATACTTGCAGTTGCTTTAGAATAGACCTGAACTGGAGCAGCTTCATGCTGATACACTACTGTTCCATCAGAGGCAGTAATGCTTTCAACAATGTAATGTTTGTTATAAACACCACCATTTGCCAAAGTTTGATAGGCATTTGTATTTGTCAATACTGAAATTTCAACACCACCGCCCAACGGTACACTTTCAATATCGTACATAGGAATATGATAATTCATTTTATCCATGTACGCTTTGGCATCTACACCTGCATTTCTCATCATCTTATAGGTCCAAAAAGCAGGAATGTTAACAGAACGGTCAATAGCCGTCTGTAAGTTCATCATGCCAGTACCACGTCCTGAACCATACATAATCGGTTGTCCACTTGAAAAGTTCGTTGGATAATCTGAAAGGATGCTGGCAGAACCTATCAAACCTTGATCAATCGCAATACCGTAAGCTAACAGAGGCTTGATGGTTGACGCTGGCGAACGAAGAGTATCAAAGGCATGGTTATTTTGGTTGGTTGCATAATCACGACCTCCCACAAATCCTAAAATGGCTCCTGTGGCATTATCAATTAACACACTACCTGTCTCAACATATTCGTTTCCATCATCCAAAACAGATCCATAGTTTGCCACAACAGACTGCATTGCCGCATAGATTCCTTGATCAACGGTACTCTTAATCGTGTAGCCACCTTGGCTCAATTCTTGCTTGGCCAACTCCTCATAGGATGCCTTTGTTTCATCATTTTTCAAGTCATTTTTAGAAACCTTGTCACGTTTCACCAGGTAATCAAACATAACCTCCTGCGCTTCTTCCATGACCTTGTAATAGAGATAATCTTTCGTATCCGCCATTACAGGAGCAGGAGCAATAAAATCTTGTTTAATATCGTAAGCTTTGTAGGTTTCGTATTCTTCCTTGGTCAAGAATGACGCCCGATACATATTAAAGAGAACATCTTGATAGCGTTCAATACCGTAAACCATATCTTCATCTGATTTACGTGTTCCATCTGATGCATAGGGAGAATAAACAATCGGACTTTGCGGTAAGCCTGCAATAAAAGCAGCCTGCGGAACAGTCAAGTCTTTCGCTGGTTTACCAAAAATTCCCTGAGCCGCAGCTTCTACCCCTGCAATATTTCGTCCCTGATTATTTCGACCAAATGGAGAAACATTTAGGTAAATGGTTAAAATCTCTTCCTTGGTCATATTCCGCTCTAATGCCAAAGCCGAAACAATCTCATTAGCCTTACGCGTAAAGGTTGGAGCATCTCCGACAAGTTGCTGTTTTATCAATTGCTGCGTCAAGGTTGAACCACCGCTAGATGAACCTAGACCAACTGATCCCAGTGCCGCACGCAAAACAGCCTTAGGCACAACCCCATTGTGGGTTTCAAATGTTTCATCCTCTGTCGCAATTACAGCCTGTTTTAGATAATTAGAGACCTCTTCCGAAGTAATGGGTACACGAAGCAAATCTGAATTAACTTCCGACACCAAGCTACCATCCGAATAGGTAACGGTGGAAATCCGACTAACTTCTGAAACCTTCGCTACCAGTTCCTCTGTTTTGGGAATCTTAACGTCATCGAAAAGACTAACCACGAAACCAATTCCTATACCCGCACCAAAAAGACCGAATAGGAAGACCAAGACTGCTACTGAATTGAATAATAATTTCAGCGTCCGAAGGAAAACTCCCACTACATCCCCTAAGCCTAGGGCACTGATTTTCTTTTTAAAATCTTGCTTATCTGATTTAGTCGCCATATTAACTCCTTATCGTTCCATTATACCAAATTTTGTTTATTTTCCGCAATTTCGTGGTATAATAGGGAGGAATTTTTTAAAATGAAGTTCGGTCCAAAAATCATATAAAATGGTTTATGGTCCTGTATATTAAACCTAAAGGAGACAGCCCACATGAACATTTTTGAAGAACTAAAAGCTCGTGGCTTGGTCTTTCAAACGACAGACGAAGAAGCCTTGGTAAAAGCATTGACAGAAGGACAGGTTTCTTATTACACAGGATACGATCCCACAGCAGATAGTTTACACTTGGGGCACTTGGTTGCTATCTTAACTAGCCGTCGCTTGCAGTTGGCAGGCCACAAGCCTTACGCCCTAGTTGGCGGTGCAACTGGTCTGATTGGCGACCCTTCCTTCAAGGATGCGGAGCGGAGTTTGCAGACCAAAGACACCGTGGACGGTTGGGTTGATAAAATCCAAGGACAGCTTTCTCGCTTCTTGGATTTTGAAAATGGTGACAACAAGGCTGAAATGGTCAACAACTACGACTGGTTCTCAGACATCAGCTTTATCGACTTCCTCCGTGATGTTGGTAAATACTACACAGTCAACTACATGATGAGCAAGGACTCTGTGAAAAAACGGATTGAAACAGGGATTTCCTACACCGAGTTTGCTTACCAAATCATGCAGGGGTATGACTTCTACGAGCTCAATGACAAGCATAATGTAACCCTGCAAATCGGTGGTTCTGACCAGTGGGGCAACATGACAGCAGGTACTGAATTGCTTCGCCGTAAGGCCGACAAGTCTGGCCACGTCATGACTGTTCCCCTCATCACCGACTCAACAGGTAAGAAGTTTGGTAAGTCGGAAGGTAACGCTGTTTGGCTCGATGCCGACAAGACTTCTCCGTATGAAATGTACCAATTCTGGCTCAATGTCATGGACGACGATGCCGTTCGTTTCTTGAAAATCTTTACTTTCTTGTCATTAGATGAGATCGCTGAGATTGAAGAAAAATTTGACGCTGCCCGTCACGAACGCCTAGCTCAGAAGATTTTGGCTAAGGAAGTCGTGACATTGGTCCACGGTGAAGAAGCCTATAACCAAGCACTTAACATCACCGAGCAATTGTTCGCTGGCAACATCAAAAACCTATCCGCAAAAGAGCTCAAGCAGGGCCTCAGCAACGTTCCAAACTACGCTGTCCAGGCTGAAGACAACCTTAACATCGTTGAACTCCTAGTTACCTCTGGTATTGTCACTTCAAAACGCCAAGCTCGTGAAGATGTCCAAAATGGTGCCATCTATGTCAATGGTGAGCGTGTGCAGGACTTGGACTACACTCTATCTGACAGCGACAAAATCGACGGCGAGTTGACCGTTATCCGTCGTGGTAAGAAGAAATATTCTGTTTTGACTTATTAATATTTTTCAAGGAAATCCTATGTGATTTCCTTTCAGAATGAAGACAAACATCTCGCTTGATGTTTGTCTTTTTCTGTTTATTGGTCTGATAGTCCGTCTTTTTGCCAGAATAGTGGCTATTTGGACAAAATAAAAAGGCTTCCCTGTCCTCATTTTTAC
>NZ_JAOTGF010000014.1:0-70003 GCF_044427305.1 Streptococcus sp. 2021WUSS109 | reverse complement strand
AAACATTTATCCATCATCCGACCCAATCGAACGTTCCAAAGAAAGATAAAAAGCAAGGTACCTGTAAGCTTCACTTATAGAGTAACATAATAGTTGAAAAATAGGGTTAAAAAACCTCCTTTTTGTGTGCCCTAAATACAAAAACTATTCCCGTTTTGTCATGAACTGCTCAGACGGGAATAGTTTCTTTAGCTACTTAAATGCTTAACTTAATGACATTGGGCCTATTCAGGCTGTTTTTTTAAAAAAATCCCTTGACATGAATGTTTATTATGGTAGAATAGGGCTTAGAAATATGAAAGGAGTAAAACAAATGAACAAGCAACTTGTCATTCAGCAAGCTATTTTTTATCATACGCTCCTTTCTAAGCAGGAAAACAAAGCTCATTGATGAACTTTTGTCGTTTTTCGTGGGCTATATTTTGAATCATTGAGACAATCAAGCACTGTGGTCATGGTGTGATAAAAATTGTCGACTATGTTCAAGGCTCGGTCTATTTTTGTGGACTTACGCAAGCCTAGGTGGAGTGAGATGCTTCCCTAGGCTTTTTTGTGCGCTTAGAAAGGTAATACTCTTCGAAAATCAAAATTATCCGTTGTCAACTTGCCTTGATGAACTCCAGTTCTATCTTCGACATCGTTTTCTAGGCTACTTTTGATTTTCATTGAGTATAACGTCTATCAATTGTTGCTGATTGAATAAAGTGGCAAATGATAGGTTATAGATTTGTAAAGGAGATATATGTTTCGATTAATTTTTGACTATATCAAGCGTCATAAGTGGCTCTATCTATTGGTTGCTGTGACCTTGATTATTTATGACGCCACACTTTTGCTACCAACGCAAATCATACAGCGGATGGTCGATATACTGACCAAGAATGAATTAACACAGGCCATATTGGTTCAGGAGATGACCTTATTGTTATTGGTAACAGTGCTGAACTATGCAACAGCATTCATTTGGCATCTGAAATTATTTCAGGCCTCTGTCAATTTCAAGTTTGATATGCAGCAACGTGCCTTTAAAAAATTAGTGACCATGCGGACTCCATTTTATGAAAAATTTCGCTCAGGAGATGTCATGACTCGTTTTTCAACGGATGTGGATGGCCTGATGGAGATGGTGGGTTACGGTCTTATGATTGTCGTCTATGCAGGCGGTATGTTGGCTTTTATCATTCCCACGATGTTCTTTATTGATTGGAAAATTTCGCTAGTAGCTTTACTACCGATGCTGTTCATGACACTATGTATATTTTTTATCGGGAGAAAACAAGATAAGGCGATTGATGCCAATAGAGAAGCTGTAGCCCAGCTCAATAATGAAGTTTTGGAGGTCATCGAAGGCATTCGAGTGACTCGGGCTTATAGTAAAAAAGCAAATCAAAAGGCTCAATTTCAAGCTCGTACCAAACAATTGGCTCAGGGTGGGGATCGCATCACTTCCTTGCAATCATTGTATAATCCATTAGCCACAGTCTGTTTGGGATTGTCTACTATTTTCGTACTTCTCATGGGGGCACAAACCGTGAAAGCAGGGCAACTGACCTTGGGACAAGTAATTGCCCTTCAATTGTATGTCGGTTCGCTTTTAGAGCCGTTTTGGACACTAGCAGATTTCATCCTTGTTTATCAGACTGGTAAGACATCTTTTGAAAAACTGCAAGAGCTGATTGAGACGGGTGATGATTTGGAGGCTGATGGTTCTAAGGAAATTGCAGAGCTGGATAGTATTTCCTTCAAAAATTATAGCTTTAGTTATCCACAGGCGGAAAGAGCCAGCCTACAGGACATCAATTGGACACTGAAAGCAGGGCAAACTGTAGGTATCGTTGGGAAAACTGGTTCGGGAAAAACGACCTTGGTTCGCCAATTCTTACGCCAGTATCCGATTGGTCAGGGAAATTTTTTCATCAATCATCAATCTGTTTTAGACTTTAAACGTTCTAGTATAGAGGAAAAAATTGGCTATGTTCCACAAGAACACATTTTGTTTTCAAGGTCTGTTGGAGAAAATATTGCCCTAGGGAAAGTAGCTAGTAGCTCTGAGGAGATTGAACAAGCCATTGCCACAGCAGCTTTTAGTCAAGATTTAAAACGGATGAGTGATGGTCTTGATACCATGATTGGTGAGCGTGGTGTGTCTATTTCTGGCGGTCAGAAACAACGGATTTCCATTGCCCGTGCTTTCCTGCGAGAGCCAAATTTGCTAATTCTAGATGATTCTTTGTCGGCAGTGGATGCTCGGACAGAACGCCAGATTATCCAAAATATTCAAAAAGAACGTGCAGGCAAAACCAATGTCATCGTGACCCATCGTCTATCTGCTGTCAACCATGCAGATTGGGTACTAGTCTTGGATGAGGGGCGTATCGTTGAGGAAGGGCGTCCAGCTGATTTGCTTGCCCAAAGAGGTTGGTACTATGAACAATACCAACGACAACAAAGCCAGGAAGGAGGAGAGCAATGACTATTTTAGGTTTTTTATTAAAACAAATCGGTCGTGTTAAGTGGCTATTTATAGTAGCTGTCGGCTTCTATCTATTGGCTTCGACCATGGTTCGATTGGCTCCTCTGCTGATTCAGCAGGCGATTGATGGGCCGATTACGGATTTGAGCAAGGGTTTGCCCTTTGATGAAGCTGTTTTCTTAAACCAGTCAGCTCAATACATGGTAATGATTATTCAGGGAGCTATTGGCTTCTACCTATCTATGCGTTTACTCATGCATTGTGCCAATCGTATTGCTGAAAATCTACGTAATCAAGCCTACGATGTTATGCAACGGTTGCCTATTTCTTATTTTGATGATAAGCCCGCTGGAAAAATTGCGACTAGAATTGTCAATGATACAGAAACTCTGCGGACACAATTTTATGGGACCTTAGTTAATGCCTTTAACAATATTGTTCGTTTGCTCTTTACATACGGTGTCCTATTTTACATGAATAGGAGTCTTGGTTGGCTGATGTTACTCTTGATACCACTCTATATCGGTATTCAATTTGCTTACAAGAAAATGACAGACAAGCCGATGAAGGATTTTTATGATGCAAGGAGTGACGTCAATACGCAGGTGAATGAGACCATGAATGGTGCAAGTTTGATTCAACTTTTTGGACAAGAAGAGCGCATCATGAAAGAATTTGAAGTGACTGCTGACAAGATGCGTCGGGCAGATAATAAGATTATCTGGGCCCAGTCTCTTGCCACGTGGAATCTGAGTGGTTTTCTGCAAAATTTGGTCATTGCTGCGATTTTAACTGTAGTCGGCTATCAATTTCTTGCGGGACAGGATGGAGTTACAGCTGGGAAACTCTTTGTTTATGTCAACTATATCGAAGGAGTCTTCATTGCTTTGGGAGCGCTGGTTCAACAGTTCCCAAATATGCTTCGCTCGTTTGAAACAGGTAAGCGTCTAATGGCCCTTCTAGAAGAAGAGGTGGAGGACGACTGTGATCGTATTTTGGAAGTTGAACAAGGGCAAGTCGTGTTTGAACACGTGAACTTTAGCTATGAAGAAAACAGACCAGTTTTGAAAGATATTACCATTCGGGCAGAAAAAGGAGAAACAGTTGCTCTGGTTGGGCATACTGGGTCTGGTAAGTCTTCTATTATGAACCTCCTCTATCGTTTCTATGATCCACAGGAGGGATGTGTACTGATTGATGGGAAAAACATCCGTGATTATTCTCGTGAAAGCCTGCGCAGTCACATGGGGATTGTTTTGCAAGATCCCTATCTCTTTACAGGGACGATTGCCAGCAATGTTTCCATGAATGAAGAGGAAGCAGATAGAATAAGAATCATGCAGGCGCTAGAAAAAGTTGGTGCAGGGCCTATGCTATCTCGCTTAGAGAAAGGGATTGATGAACCGGTTGTTGAGAAGGGGGCGGCCTTTTCAAGTGGGGAACGTCAGTTGATAGCCTTTGCGCGGACACTCTACTCTGATCCTAAAATTCTGATATTGGATGAAGCAACTTCTCATATTGATACGGAGACGGAAGAAATTATCCAACATGCCATGGAAGTGGTGAAAGAAGGTCGGACAACCTTTATTATTGCTCACCGACTTTCTACCATTCAAAATGCAGACCAGATTCTTGTCTTAGATCAAGGTCGAATTATTGAACATGGGAAGCATGAAGAATTGGTTGCGAGTGGAGGAGTATATGCTCAAATGCATGAGATTCAAGCAAAGGTGTAATAAGCAGTTAAAAATTCCAAGCTTTGGCTGGAATTTTTTGCTATAATTGACTCATGAAAGCCTTAATTTTTGATGTAGATGATACGCTTTATAATCAGATTCAACCGTTTGAACGTGCTTTGGAAAGACACATTGAAGTAGCAAGGGAGCAAATTGAACCACTCTACCTTTCCTTTCGCAGATATGCGGATGAAGTATTTGAAGCGACAGCAATTGGAAAGATGAGTCTGAAAGACAGTCATATTTATCGGATGAAACATGCTTTGGCAGATTTTGGGTATCAGGTGTCTGATGCAACAGCCTTAGCTATTCAAATAGATTATGATTATTTTCAAGGGCAATTGGAATTGAGTCCGATTTTTCCAGAGATTTTTGCTTATTGCCAATCAAATGGTATTGCTTTGGGTATTATCACCAATGGTCCCCACCGGCATCAACTGCGTAAAATTCGTACCATGCAGTTGGGTCAATGGATTGAGTCTGACCACATTATCATTTCTGGTCAGGTCGGTGTGACTAAGCCAAATCCAAAGATTTTCAAATTGCTGGAGGAACGTTTAGAATTGCCTGCGAGCGACATCGTTTATCTGGGAGATTCCTTTGAAAATGACATCATCGGGGCAAAAACAGCTGGTTGGCAAGCGGTCTGGTTTAATCACAGAAAACGGTCAGAGCCAGAAAGTTCCTTTCAGGCAGATTATATGATTGACGAATGGTTCAATCTGGATTCCCTTATCAAAAACATCATAAAGCCGATTGGATAAATAAAATGGAATAACTCTCCTAACAAGTTTTTAATAGGATTAGAAGCTAGTCGGGGGAGTTTTTGTGTTCAAAAAGAGGAGGTATAGTCATTTAGTTTATCTTTAATTACTTCGACGCAAGAGGAAACTCCGTTTTCTTATTTCCTACTTCAAACACTCCACTGGATTGTTTGAACTCGCTTTGCCGTACTCCACGAAAGTGACTTGCTTCGCATGTCTTATTTCCAACCTAGAACAGCCTCTAGGCTGTTCTAGCAACCTGCAGCTCGTTGCCTTGTACTAAAAGCGAACTAAACGACTATAATATCTAGTTATCATTGCAAATATTTATAAGTGATAATGTGTATAAAAAACTGACAGAAATTCAGAAAAAACAGAAAATGAATAGGTTGTTTACAGAAATGTTCCGGAAATTGTTGGAAAAACAACAAATAGAGGGGCGTAATCTGTTTTTTGTCTGTTTTTCATCTCAAGGAGTCTTGACAACTTATCTAAAAAGGTGCAGAATGAACTCGCAAACGTTTGTTTTTTTAATACCATTTTTTATGTCTATTCATTTCATTAGTGAAAACATGAAAGGATAAAACTTATGAGAAAAAGTTCGCACTTGATTTTAAGCTCAATAGTCAGTTTGGCACTCGTAGGGGTCACACCATTGAGTGTTCTTGCAGATTCCAAACAAGATATTAATCAGTATTTTCAAAGCTTGACTTACGAGCCACAAGAGATTCTTACAAATGAGGGAGAATACATTGATAATCCGCCAGCAACAACTGGTATGTTAGAAAACGGACGTTTTGTGGTACTTCGCAGAGAAAAGAAAAATATTACGAACAATAGTGCAGATATTGCTGTTATTGATGCTAAGGCTGCAAATATTTATCCAGGTGCTTTATTGCGTGCTGACCAAAATCTTCTGGATAATAATCCAACGCTTATCAGTATTGCGCGGGGAGATCTGACGCTTAGTTTGAATTTACCTGGTTTGGCCAATGGGGATAGCCACACTGTTGTAAATTCTCCAACAAGAAGTACTGTTCGAACAGGGGTGAATAACCTTCTGTCTAAATGGAATAATACGTATGCTGGAGAGTATGGCAATACCCAAGCAGAGCTTCAATATGATGAAACAATGGCATACAGTATGTCACAATTAAAAACGAAGTTCGGAACCTCTTTTGAAAAAATTGCAGTACCATTAGATATCAATTTTGATGCCGTGAATTCGGGTGAAAAACAGGTTCAGATTGTTAACTTTAAACAAATTTATTATACAGTTAGTGTTGATGAACCAGAATCTCCAAGCAAGCTTTTTGCAGAAGGGACAACTGTAGAAGATTTGAAACGAAATGGGATAACAGATGAGGTACCTCCTGTTTATGTTTCCAGCGTTTCTTATGGACGCTCTATGTTCATCAAGTTAGAAACTAGCAGTAGGAGTACCCAAGTTCAAGCCGCATTTAAAGCAGCCATCAAAGGCGTTGATATTAGTGGCAATGCTGAGTATCAAGACATTCTGAAAAATACTTCATTCTCTGCTTATATTTTTGGTGGGGATGCAGGTAGCGCAGCTACTGTTGTGAGCGGAAATATTGAAACACTGAAGAAGATTATTGAAGAAGGTGCAAGATACGGAAAACTCAATCCAGGTGTTCCGATTTCGTATTCAACCAACTTTGTCAAAGACAATAGACCTGCTCAGATTTTGAGCAATTCAGAGTACATAGAAACAACTTCAACAGTCCATAATAGCAGTGCATTGACATTGGATCATTCAGGTGCTTATGTTGCGAAATACAACATTACTTGGGAAGAAGTATCTTACAATGAAGCTGGAGAAGAAGTTTGGGAACCAAAAGCTTGGGATAAGAATGGTGTAAATCTGACCTCACACTGGAGTGAAACCATTCAAATTCCAGGAAATGCTCGCAATCTTCATGTCAATATTCAAGAATGTACAGGATTAGCATGGGAGTGGTGGAGAACAGTTTATGACAAAGATTTACCACTTGTTGGTCAACGTAAAATAACCATCTGGGGAACAACGTTATACCCACAGTATGCGGATGAGGTGATAGAGTAATCTGGCAATGTATTATACTCTCTTAGCCACAGAGGCTAGGAGCTAAACACTATTCGTCAGAAACTTATCACAAGAAAATGGTATTAAAATAAGGATTCTATTCAAATTTTGGGTAGAATCTTTTATATTTTCCTAAAAACTACTTTTAGGTATGAGAACTCGTTCTGAAACTATTTTCAGGATTTTTTGTATTTCTACAAAAATCGAAATTACATTCTAAATAAAAAGAGGTTATTGAAAAAATAATAATATACTATATAATAAAAAATGTAAGCGCTACCTCTAGTATGGAGCAGAAAGGAATGACACAATGGGGACTATTAGTAAGACAGATTTAAAGCAACAAATTAAGGACGGTATTATTATTTCCTGTCAGGCTTTACCAGGCGAACCCCTGTATAGGGAAGAAGGCGGTATTATGCCTTTACTAGTCAAGGCTGCCCAAGAAGCAGGGGCTGTCGGTATTCGGGCCAATAGTGTACGAGATATTAAGGAGATAAAAGAAGTAACTACTTTGCCAATTATCGGAATTATCAAGCGAGATTATCCTCCACAAGAACCCTTTATTACGGCTACGATGCGAGAAGTAGACGAGCTAGCAGCTCTAGATATTGAGGTCATTGCTCTTGATTGTACCAAGCGTGAGCGTTATGACGGACTCGATATTGTTGATTTCATTAATCAAATCAAGGAAAAATACCCCGAGCAACTTTTTATGGCAGATATTTCAACCTTTGAGGAAGGATTAACTGCTTATGAAGCAGGCATCGATTTTGTTGGGACAACACTTTCGGGGTATACATCCTATAGTAGGCAGGAGGAGGGACCGGATATTGAATTGGTTGACCGCTTATGCAGAGCAGGTATCGATGTGATAGCGGAAGGAAAAATACACTATCCTGACCAAGTAAAAATTATTCATGATTTAGGTGTGGCAGGAATTGTTGTAGGCGGTGCGATCACACGTCCAAAGGAAATCGCAGAGCGGTTTATTAGTGCTTTACATAAATAATAAATAGGTTATAGAAAGGAATGGAGTATGAATTTTAAGAAGTTTTCTCAGCTAGGGCAGGCCTTTATGCTGCCAATCTCAATTTTGCCTGTTGCTGGTCTCTTACTGGGAATTGGAGGCGCCTTATCAAATAGTAACGCTGTAGCACAATTTCCTGTATTGGATCAAGCGTGGTTGCAAGCTGTATTCACTATCATGAGTACGGCAGGTAGTGCGGTATTTGCGAATTTAGCGTTGATTTTTGCAATTGGTGTTGCTGTAGGTTTGGCAGATGCTGATAAGGGGACTGCTGGCCTATCTGCTGGGGTTGCATACTTGGTTTATACGGCTACTATTAGTGGATTTTTAACTCTTTTTGCAGATAAGGGAGCAAGCATTGATACTGGAGTTTTGGGCGCTTTAGCGATTGGTATCACTGTTGCAACTTTACACAACAAATACCGAAAAATTGAATTACCAGCCTTTCTTGGTTTCTTCGGAGGCTCTCGCTTTATTCCAATTATTTCATCATTTGCAGCAATTGCGATTGGTTCCATTTTTTATATAATTTGGCCACCGATTCAGAATTTGTTAGTTGATTTTGGTAAGGCAATAGCAGAGATGGGAAGTTTTGGAACTTTCTTATATGGTTTTGGATTACGTTTGACAGGTGCATTTGGCTTGCACCATACCATCTATCCAATGTTTTGGTATACTTCATTAGGTGGAAGTGAAGTGGTAGCAGGTGAGACAATCCAAGGTGCGCAAAATATTTTCTTTGCTCAATTAGCAGATGCGAATCACACAGGCTTATTTACTTATGGAACTCGATTTTTTGCTGGTCGATTTGCAACGATGATTTTTGGTCTACCAGCATCTTGTTTGGCTATGTATCACGCAATTCCTAAGGAAAATCGTAAGAAGGTTGGCAGTTTTTATTCAAGTAGTGCATTAACTTCCCTATTGACAGGAATTACCGAGCCAATCGAATTTTCTTTCTTGTTTGTTGCTCCATGGCTATATGTTGTTCACGCATTTTTAGATGGACTATCATTCTTAGTCGCAGATCTCCTGCAAATTCGTATTGGGAACTCATTTTCTGGTGGGCTTATTGATTACTTGATTTTTGGTGTTTTCCAAGGAAATGACAAAACCAATTGGATTTACGTGATTCCTGTTGGCTTGCTTTGGGCAGCAGTTTATTATCTGGTTTTCAAATTTTTAGTAACCAAATTTCACGTGCTAGTTCCTGGTATGGAAAGCAGTGACCAAGCATCACATTCTGAAAAAGTTTTATCAAACGGTTCTAGTCTTCGTGATAATGCAATTGCTATCATCGATGCTCTTGGTGGAGCAGATAATATTGAGAATGTGACTGCCTGTGCAACTCGATTAAGAGTATCGCTCAGAAATAGTGGTCTTGTGGATAAGGGAGTTATTCAGTCTATAGGTGCAACGGCTGTTTTGGATGTAAAAGGAGGAATACAGGCTATTTTCGGAGGTAAGGCTATTCTGTATAGCCAAGAAATCAATCAAATTCTTGGTCTGGAAGAATAGGGTTATATTTAAGCGAATTAAAAGCATTCAAACTGTACCTATCGGGTATTTTGAATGCTTTTTGTTTTATTAAGATTGTTATGAAATAGCAAGACGGATGAATTATTCTCTAATGGTTTGCTTGAAAATATTCTCTTTTTTCTCCTTGTCAATAGCTAAAAAATAGGCGTAGATAATATCTAGCATGATGAGCAGGGGGATTTGGGGTGAGATACGATTGCCGTAATTGAGGTGGTGGACAGAGGCGACTGGAATGATTTGGTCAAAAGTTGGATGGAGAAAACTCCTAGTTGTTAACAGGGCGGTAGGAATCCCCTTTTGAGCAGCCAGCTGGAGATGCTCCATGACCTCTTCTGTCTGACCAGACAGAGAAAGGCCGATAACCAGGCAACTAGGGTCTAAAATAGTAGTTGTCCAAATAAGATTGTTTTTATCAGTAATTGCATCACAGACTACACCCAGTCGCATAAAGCGGGATTTAATTTCCATTGCAACCAAACCAGAACTGCCGATTCCGTAGAAATAGACACGCTTGCTACTGTCAATCAGTTTGGCAATTTCTTCCAATTTTTCTTCATCAACGAGTTTATTGGTAGCAGTTAGGATTTCCTCATAGTCTACCAAGACTTTTTTTGTTAGGCTCCGCTGTAATTTTTCAAAATGTTTATCCAAATACTGCTGGTTATTTTGAAAAGCGAAAACAAATTCCCTGTAGCCAGAAAATCCACATTTTTTGGCAAAACGGGTAAGAGCAGATGGAGAAATGTGGAGTTGCTGTATAGTGTTTTCTTGGCTAAGATCGGCGCTAGATGGGTCTAACTGAGTAAAATAACAGGCAATCTGCTTTTCAAGTCTAGTCATTTGATCCAGATGAGACTCAATGATGGCAGTGATGTGTTTCGGTGTTTGTAACATTTTCCATTCCTCTGATAGCTTCTGAGGACATTATACCACTAAAAACCCCTCATTGATAGGTTTTATGATATAATGGAAACGTAAAAGGAATGTAAGATTATGTATATTGAAATGATTGATGAAACAGGGCAAGTTTCTGCTCAAATGCAGGAGCAGATTACGGAATTGCTCCAGTTTGCTGCCGAAAAAATTGGCAAGCAGAATAAGGAAATGGCTGTGACTTTTGTGGACAATAAGCGTGTCCATGAGGTTAACTTGGAGTACCGAGGGATTGACCGTCCGACAGATGTTGTCAGCCTAGAATATAAGCCAGAGTCGGAGATTGTTTTTGATGAGGAAGACTTACTGGACAATCCTGAATTGGCTGAAATGATGGAAGATTTCGATGCCTATATTGGTGAATTGTATATTTCTATCGATAAGGCGCGTGAGCAAGCTGAAGATTATGGTCATAGCTATGAGCGCGAAATGGGCTTTTTAGCTGTACACGGTTTTCTGCATATCAATGGCTATGATCATTATACGCCAGAAGAAGAAGCAGAAATGTTTGGTTTACAAGAAGAAATTTTGACGGCCTATGGACTTACAAGAGAATAATTCAAAAAATCGCTGGAAAAACCGAGAATTGATTGCTAGTCTAGAATTTGCAGTAACAGGTTTGTTGACAGCTTTCAAGGAAGAACGCAATATGAAGAAGCACCTTGCTTCAGCTATTCTTGTAGTGCTTGCGGGACTTATTTTCCAAGTATCTGTGACAGAATGGCTCTTCCTCTTGCTCAGTATTAGTCTGGTTATCGCTTTTGAAATTGTGAACTCGGCTATTGAGAATGTGGTGGATTTGGCGTCAGACTATCATTTTTCTATGTTGGCAAAGAATGCAAAAGATATGGCAGCAGGGGCAGTCTTGTTTGTGTCAGGATTTGCCTTGTTGACAGGATTGATTATCTTTGTGCC
This sequence comes from Streptococcus sp. 2021WUSS109, assembly GCF_044427305.1. Lineage (NCBI taxonomy): Bacteria > Bacillati > Bacillota > Bacilli > Lactobacillales > Streptococcaceae > Streptococcus > Streptococcus sp. 2021WUSS109. The sequence continues at coordinate 58,530 of NZ_JAOTGF010000014.1, read as the reverse complement.
GAAAATTTGGGACTTTATTTTTTAGAATATAAGGAGAATACATGACATTTAAGTCAGGTTTTGTGGCGATTTTAGGTCGTCCAAACGTTGGGAAATCAACCTTTCTCAACTATGTAATGGGGCAAAAAATTGCCATCATGAGTGACAAGGCTCAAACAACCCGTAACAAGATTATGGGCATTTATACGACAGAAGAAGAGCAGATTGTCTTCATTGACACACCAGGAATTCACAAGCCAAAGACGGCTTTGGGTGACTTTATGGTGGAATCTGCCTATAGCACCCTTCGTGAAGTGGACACGGTCCTCTTTATGGTGCCAGCCGATGAAAAACGAGGCAAGGGTGATGACATGATTATGGAACGGCTCAAGCAGGCCAAGGTTCCAGTTATTCTCGTTGTTAACAAGATAGACAAGGTTCATCCAGACCAGCTTTTGGAACAGATTGATGATTTTCGTCAACAGATGGACTTCAAGGAAATTGTGCCAATTTCTGCTACCCAAGGGAACAATGTAAACCGCCTCATGGAAATTCTCAAGGAAAACCTAGACGAAGGCTTCCAATATTTCCCTGCGGACCAAATCACTGACCACCCAGAACGTTTCTTGGTGTCTGAGATGATTCGAGAGAAGGTTCTACACCTGACCCGTGAGGAAATTCCGCACTCTGTGGCAGTCGTCATAGAGTCCATGAAACGTGATGAATTTACCGACAAGGTCCACATCCGAGCGACGATTATGGTTGAGCGTGATAGCCAGAAAGGCATCATCATCGGCAAGCAAGGAGCCATGCTCAAGAAAATCGGCTCCATGGCTCGTCGTGATATTGAATTGATGTTGGGCGACAAAGTCTTCCTCGAAACCTGGGTCAAAGTCAAGAAAAACTGGCGAGACAAAAAACTCGACCTCGCCGATTTTGGCTATAATGAGAAAGAGTATTAATAAGGTTCGGGGAACCTTATTAACCCGAGCCTAGAAATTGGAGAGCGAGGAAGTTTGGGGGACGTGTTCGACGTTTCTCACATCATTCTAGAATGATGTGAGAAACTAGTAAGTCGCCTAGGGAGTGAGAAAGAACTCAAATGGTCAAAAAAGAGTTCGTCTTCTCACCCCCGCACAGTTGATTAGGTCAGATTTGGAGTGTGAAATACGAACGAATTTGCCAATCAACCACTGCGCTGAGATGTTGACACGAACTCTGAGAAGTGGCATAGGGCTTGAGATGCCGTAAGTTGAGTAGCTTTTCAAAGCACTCAACTTTGGCGAGTTGAACCCGAGCTTGAAAACTAGAGAGCGAGGAAGGTTCGGGGGAGCGAAGCAGTCTGGGAATAGACTGTTTCAGCAGGTCACATAGGAATGTGAAAGTGACCATTTGAAAACCTGAGCTTAGAAATTGGAAGGCGGGATAGCCTGGGGATAGGCTGTCTAAGTCAATCACTTAGAAATAGTTAGCAGAAAAGCCGAAAGGCTTTTACTGCGTTATGGAAAAATCTTTTTAGTAAACAAGAAAGGAAAGCCGATTAGGTGTTGTAATTGAACTCGCCTACGACTCTTTGAAAAAAGACAACCGTGACCTAGGTGCCGAAGCACCGTCGGTCAGGTTTCTATTTGCTTTGTAATTTTGTTAGAAAGGACGAGTGTTAGCGTACTTGAACCCGAGCTAAAAGCTCGGAAAATAGATAGAGCTCCTTGTGTGCAAGTCACACAGCGTCGCTCTCCTAATTTTCAGTCGCTTTTTACGCTCTTGGTATCGTACATTGCCCGAATTGCCTGAGGTTGAGACGGTTCGTCGTGGTTTGAATCGGTTGGTCAGGGGAAAGGTCATCGAAAAGGTCGAGGTGTCCTATGCTCCTATGATTAAGACTGGTGTAGATGCCTTCTATCAGGACTTGATTGGTCAGGAGATTTTAGATGTGGATCGGCGTGGCAAGTATCTCTTGATTTACCTGACAGGCCATGTCCTCATTTCCCACTTGCGAATGGAAGGCAAGTACAATTTCTTTCCTGACCAGGTGCCAGCCAACAAGCACTTCCATGCCTTTTTCACCTTCACGGACGGCTCAAGCTTGGTTTATCAAGATGTCCGCAAGTTTGGCACAATGGAACTGCTGGGCAAGGCGGATGTGGATGCCTATTTTATCAGTCGAAAAATTGGACCTGAGCCGACGGAGGAAGATTTTGACTTAGAAGAATTTGCCAATAAGTTAGCTAAGTCGAAAAAGCCTATAAAAGCTTATCTTTTGGACCAGTCTTTGGTGGCTGGTTTGGGCAATATTTATGTCGATGAGGTCTTGTTCAAGGCACAAGTTCATCCTGCTCAAGCAAGTAATCAGCTATCGGCTGAGCAGGTGGCAGACCTCCGTCAAGCTACCATAGAAGTTCTGCAACTGGGTATCGAAAAAGGAGGCTCAACCATTCGGACCTACAAAAATGCCTTGGGCATGGACGGGACTATGCAGGATTATTTACAAGTTTATGGAAAGACAGGACAGGCTTGTCCCCGTTGCCAGACGGAGATTGTCAAAATCCAGCTGGGCGGTCGTGGGACACATTTCTGTCCCACGTGTCAGGTGAAACATGGCTAAAGTTATTGGTTTAACAGGCGGTATCGCCTCTGGAAAATCAACGGTTACAGCTTTTTTGCGAGAACAGGGCTATCCAGTCATCGATGCGGATGCGGTTGTTCATGAATTACAGGCCAAGGGCGGTAAACTCTACCAGGTCTTACTTACTGAGTTTGGGGAAGCTATCCTGTCAGCTGATGGCAGTCTAGATAGGGCTAAGCTGGGCCAGGCTGTTTTTGCGGATAGCAAATTGCGGGCTCGCCTGTCTGACCTGCAGGACCAAATTATCAGACAGGAGCTGTTAGACAGAAGGGACGCCCTCAAGCAGACTGAGGATGTAATTTTCATGGATATTCCTCTGCTCTACGAGGCGGATTATAGCGGGGAAGTAGATGAAGTCTGGCTGGTTTATGTCGATAGAGCGCAGCAGTTGGAACGGCTTATGAAACGTAATGGCTTAGCTGTTCAAGATGCGGAAAATCGTCTGGCTGCTCAGCTTTCTTTAGAGGAAAAACGGTCGCAAGCCCAGATGGTGATTGACAATAGCGGAGCGGTTGAGGCGACCTTAGCACAGGTTGCGCAACTTTTGGAGGAATTAAAGGATGGACGACGGTAGTAGTTATTGGAAGCAGAATTTGAAGGTGGCTTGGTTGGGAAATTTCCTAACAGGGACGAGTTTTACCTTGGTTATGCCTTTTATCTCGGTTTTTGTGGAAGAGTTGGGGGTAGGTCCTGGACAGGTAGAATATTATGCGGGACTTGCGGTATCTGTTAATGCCCTTGCGGCAGCCTTGATGGCACCTATTTGGGGGAGTTTGGCGGACCGTTACGGTCGCAAGCCCATGATGGTGCGGGCTGCTTTTGCTATGATTTTTACTATGGGTGGTATGGCCTTTGTACCAAATGTTTTTTGGTTGCTTGCCTTACGTGTCCTAAACGGGGTATTTACAGGGTACATTCCCAATGCTACTGCCTTGATTGCCAGTCAGGTTCCAAAGGATAAGACGGGGTATGCTCTGGGTACCTTATCAACAGGTGCGGTAGCGGGTAATTTGATTGGTCCGACCCTAGGTGGTATCTTAGCAGAGATGTTTGGTGTACATATGGTATTTTTGCTGGTGGGACTTCTTTATGCTATCGTTGTGTTACTGACCGTTTTCTATATTCGAGAGGATTTTGTTCCAATCAAAAAAGGCGAAGAAATGTCGGTTAAAGAGGTATTTGAGCAGGTGAAAGATCGGCAGATGCTGGTTGGGCTTTTTGTGACTTCTATGATTATTATTGCAGCTGCTCAGGCTGTTGTTCCTATATTGACCCTCTATGTGCGGCATTTGGGACAGACAGATAATCTGTTATTTGTTGCTGGTTTTATCATTTCCTTGCCTGGTATGGCATCGCTAGTGACATCCGGTTATTTAGGGAAAATTGGTGATCGTATTGGTAATCATCGACTTCTATTAATTGCTTTGACTTACAGTCTGTTGATTAATGTTTTCTGTGTTTTTGCAGAAAATCCTTTCCAGCTTGGTTTGTTGCGATTCATGTATGGTTTTGGGACAGGAGCATTGTTGCCTTCGGTCAATTCTCTTTTGACCAAGTTGACCCCAAAAGAAGGGATTTCAAGGATATTTTCCTACAACCAACTCTTTAATAATCTAGGTTCTGTTGTTGGTCCCATGATGGGGTCTGCGGTGGCTGCTCACATGGGTTATGACTGGGTTTTCTATCTGTCGAGCGGACTTGTCCTCTTTAACCTTATCTGGTCTTTGACCAATTTTAGAAACTATTTGAAAGTAAGGGATGTTTAGTGAGAGTTAAAATCAATTTACAATGTTCAGAATGTGGTAGTAAGAACTACTTGACTAGCAAAAACGCCAAGACTCATCCAGATAAGATTGAAGTCCTTAAATACTGCCCAAAAGAGAGAAAAGTAACCCTCCACCTTGAAACTAAGTAGGTTTTATGGTATAATGTCATAAGTTATTGTAGAAAGTGAAAAAAATATGTATCAAGCATTATTAGCAATTCTGTTGATTTTATCTGTTATTTTGATTGTAGTGATTTTTATTCAACCGGCTAAAAACCAGTCTAGCAACGTCTTTGACTCTTCTAGTGGAGCCTTATTTGAACGTACAAAGGCCCGTGGTTTTGAAGCGGTGATGCAACGCATTACAGCTATTCTTATTTTTCTTTGGATGCTGGATGCGCTGGCACTTGTTATCATTTCAAGTAAGTAGATAAATCAGACTGGGACTTGTTCTTGGTCTATTTTTTTGGGAGTGGGCCAGAACTTGACAAGTATAAAGAATTCCCCTCACTTCCGCATTGATTGGTTCGGGCTTTTATGGTCACTTTCTTATTTTTAGGTGACCAGCTGAAACAGTTCCCCAAACTGTTTCACTCCACTGGACTATTTTACTCCACCCCCGCATAAGTTGAATAGGTATGGTTCGGAGCGTTACGCGAACTATTGAGATTTGCTTTGCAAATCCTATCTCCCACCTCCAACAATCATTTGATTGTTGGAGCAATCAGCCACTGCGTCTGGATATAACGCAAAATACAGTCTTTTAGTTTGCTTTTAGTACTAGACAACGAGCTGCAGACTGTACTGAAGTACGACAAAGCGAGTTCAAATAATGATGAAATTATTTGAAGTTGGAAATAGGGAAACGGAGTTTCCTCGTACGTCGCAGTAATAAAAGATAAACTAAAGGACTGAAAGAGAAATAGTGCTAGGTTTTTATCCTGCACTCTGGTAAATACAAGATGAAAAACGAAATTATAAACTATATTAAAGAAGTTGGTCCTGTGACCATGGACCAGCTGGCAGATCAGTTTGGAGCCAGTTCTGCTAAGAGCTTCACAGACTTGGTCAAGCTGGTTTCTAGCATGGAAGGCAGCCGTCAACTTGTCTTTGACAATGCTGGTCGGATTACTCTTCCTGCTCCAAAAATCTCCAAAAACAAGGTGACCTTACAGGGCATTTTCCGTGCCCACAAGTCAGGCTTTGGTTTTGTGACCATTGATGAGGAGGAAGATGATCTCTTTGTCAGTCGTGACGATGTTAATTTTGCCATCGAGGGAGACCGAGTGGAAGTGGCGATCAAGAAAGTGGCGGACAGGCTCAAGGGGACGGCTGCGGAAGCGGAAGTCATTGATATTTTGGAACATAGCCTGAAAACAGCGGTGGGCTTGATTGTTTTTGACGAAGACAGACCTGAGTATGCAGGCTATATCAAGTCTAAAAACCAGAAAATCGCTCAGAAGATTTACATCAAGAAATCACCTTTGGTATTGACCGGAACGGAAATCCTCAAAGTCGATATCGAGGCCTATCCAAACAAGAAGCGGGACCACTTTGTTGCGACCATTCGGGACGTGGTGGGCCACAAGGACGATGTGGGGATCGATGTCTTGGAAGTTTTGGAATCCATGGACATCGTGTCGGAATTCCCTGATGAAGTCTTGGCGGAGGCCAATCGAGTGCCAGAAAGTCCGTCAGAACAGGACTTTGAAGGACGCTTGGACCTGCGAAATGAAATCATCTTCACCATTGACGGTGCGGATGCCAAGGACTTGGATGATGCGGTCCATATCAAGCAGCTCAAGAATGGTAATCTGGAGCTGGGTGTCCATATCGCTGATGTCAGCTACTATGTGACCGAAGGCTCTGCCTTGGATCAGGAAGCTGTCAAGCGAGGGACTTCTGTCTATGTGACCGACCGTGTGGTACCGATGCTGCCAGAACGCCTGTCAAACGGCATTTGTTCCCTTAATCCAAATGTGGATCGTCTGACCCAGTCGGCTATTATGGAAATTGACCGCAAGGGAAAGGTGGTTAAGCACTGGATTGGCCAGACGGTCATCAAAACCACCTTCCGCATGACCTATTCCGATGTCAATGACATGATTGCGGGCAATCAGGAAAAGCTGGCTACATACAAGGCAATCGTGCCAAGTGTGGACCTCATGGTCAAACTCCATGAGACGCTGGAAGCCATGCGCTATAAGCGTGGGGCTCTCAACTTTGATACAGCTGAAGCTAAAATCATCGTCAACAAGGATGGTCTGCCAGTCGATATTCAACTGCGCCAGCGGGGCATTGCCGAGCGGATGATTGAGTCCTTCATGCTGGCTGCCAATGAGTGCGTTGCCGAGCATTTTGCCAAGCTTGACCTGCCTTTCATCTATCGGATCCACGAGGAGCCTAAGTCAGACAAGTTGCAGAAGTTCATCGACTATGCGACTAGCTTTGGCTTGACGGTTTACGGTACGGCCAGCTCTATCAGCCAGGATGCCCTTCAGGATCTTATGGAGCGGGTCAAGGATGAGCCCTATGCGGATGTCCTCAACATGATGTTGCTGCGTTCCATGCAGCAGGCGCGTTACTCAGAGTACAACCACGGCCACTACGGACTGGGTGCGGAGTTTTACACCCACTTCACCAGTCCTATCCGCCGTTATCCCGACTTACTTGTTCACCGTATGGTGCGGGAATATGGTCACAATCCTGCGGAAAAAGCAGAGCATTTTGAGCAGGTCATTCCAGAGCTTGCCAAGTCTTCGTCCAGTTTAGAACGCCGTGCTATTGAGGCAGAGCGGGAAGTTGAAGCCATGAAGAAGGCAGAGTTCATGCAAGAATTTGTCGGGAAAGAGTTTGATGGTGTCGTGTCTAGCGTGGTCAAGTTTGGTCTCTTTGTAGAGTTGCCAAATACAGTTGAAGGTCTGATCCATGTCACCAACCTCAACGAATACTACCAGTTCCACGAGCGGACTCTGACCTTGCAGGGTGAGAAATCTGGTTGTGTCTTCCGTGTCGGTCAGCCAATTCGTATCAAGCTAACGCGGGCGGACAAGATGACAGGGGAAATCGATTTTGCCCATGTGCCGTCCGAGCTGGATATTGTCGAAAAAGCTTTGAAAGCCAAGCGGAGAACGGCTAGTCACTCCAACCGCGATCGTGATGATCGGTCAGGGCGAGGACGGGGCAAGCACCACAAACAAGAAGCTGCTGGTCGCGACAGCGGACGTCACAAGTCTGGGAAAGACCACAAGTCTAAGGCTGGAAAGTCAGACAAGAAAAAGAAACCATTTTACAAGGAAGTAACCAAAAAGAATAAGAAAAGGAGATAGGCATGGCCAAGGGTGAGGGCAATGTGATTGCACAGAATAAAAAAGCCCGCCACGACTATACCATTGTCGATACAGTGGAGGCGGGGATGGTTCTGACGGGGACGGAGATTAAGTCTATTCGTGCGGGGCGGATCAACCTTAAGGACGGCTTTGCCCAGATCAAGCAGGGCGAGGCTTGGTTGGTCAATGTCCATATCGCTCCCTACGATGAGGGCAATATCTGGAACCAGGAGCCAACGCGGACCCGCAAACTTCTCTTGCGGAAGAAGCAAATCGAGTCCTTGGGCAATGAGGTCAAGGGAACAGGGATGACCCTGGTGCCCCTCAAGGTCTATATCAAGGACGGCTTTGCCAAGGTCTTGATTGGGCTTGCCAAAGGGAAGCACGACTACGACAAGCGAGAGTCAATTAAACGCCGTGAGCAAGACCGCGATATTAAGCGGACTATGAAGGCGATAAATAATCGATAAGAACTGGGAGAAATCCTGGTCTTTTATTATAGTAAAACAAGAACCCCAGACAGTTTCGAGACTATCTGGGACTTATTGTTTATCTTACTCCACCGTCACCATTGCTTTAATGGTTTTGCGGTTTGCCATATCTTTGTAGGCTTGGTCGATATTGTCTAGGCTGTATGTCTGAGTAAAGACACGGCCTGGGTTGATGTCGCCTTTGAGAACAGCATCGAGCAGGATTTCTTTGTCATAGGTTGTGACGGAGGCAGATCCACCACCGATGATGATATTTTGAGCAAAGGTTGAGCCGAGCGCGTGGTTGTTGTAATGAGGAACGCCAACGAAACCAACACGGCCACCGTTATGTAGGACACCGAGGGCTTGTTCGATGGAGGCTTCTGTACCGACACATTCAAGAGCAGCATCAGCGCCACCGCCAAGAATTTCACGAACTTTAGCAATGCCTTCCTCACCACGTTCTGCCACAACAGCAGTTGCACCTGATTCCAAAGCCATTTGCTGACGGTCAGCATGACGGCTCATCATGATAATCTGAGAAGCTCCCCGCATTTTTGCTGCGATAACGGCACATTGCCCCACTGCACCATCACCGATGACAACAACCTTGTCACCAGGTTTGACATTTGCAACACGCGCAGCATGGTAGCCTGTTGGCATAACATCTGCCAGAGTCAAGAGAGATTTGATCATACCTTCTGAGTAGTCACTTGGCTGACCAGGAATTTTGACCAAGGCCCAGTTGCCGTAGTGGAAACGAATATATTGAGACTGGTAGTTGTTGCCCCAGTTGGTGTAACCTGGATGGTTGTCACAAGTACCGTCAAAGCCAGCACGACAGGCATCGCAATGTCCGCAACCGTGTGTAAATGGAACAATCACAAAGTCACCAGGAACAAGGGTTGTAATGTCCTCGCCGACTGCCTCCACAATCCCGATGGCTTCATGACCAGAGTTAGTGTCACCATGGTCATGGTGAATGTCTTCTCCGTAGCCCCAAAGGTCTGAACCACAGACACAGGCCCGCACGACCTTGATAATGACATCATCTTTGGCTTGAAGGCTTGGTTTTTCGATTTCTGCAACGGTCATCTTACCGGCTTTTTCATAAATAGCTACTTTCATATTCATCACACACTTACTTGTCAGTAAATATCCTTTCTGATTGAAATAGTCTTTCAGTTTGCTTTTAGTACTAGCTCTAACTGTCTGGGGGACAGTTAGAGGTTGGATATAGAACGAACTAAGTTCGTGTCAAAAGTTGCAGACAGCTTGTGCAGTCTACCAGACTGTGCCAGGTTGACAATGAGGCTTGCGAAAGCAAGTCACTTACACAAAGTACGGCAAAGCGAGTTCAAACAATCCAGTGGAGTGTTTGAAGTTGGAGATAAAGAAACGGAGTTTCCTCATACGTTGACGTAATAAAAGATAAACTGAACGACTATAAGACTTATTATACACCTTGGAGTTCACTCTAAGTCAAGAAAAAAATGGGTTTGAATTCATATTTCCTTTGTGATAGACTAAGTGTATCGGAAAGAAAAGGAGAGATAATGACGGTTTTAGTTCCTTACAAACGCATGCCCATTTGGAATCAGGATACGGTTCCCCAGCATTTTTTGACCAAGCACAATACCAAGGTGGGGACTTGGGCAAAAATCAAGGTCTTGAGGGGTCAACTCAAATTTGAGCCGATCTCAGATCATAATGAAATTTTAGGAGAATATGTCTATGGTCCGACAGATGATATTCCTTTTGTGGAGCCACAGGCTTGGCATCGGGTGACCTTATTGACAGAGGATACGGAGTTTTTCTTGGAATTTTTCTGTCAACCAGAAGACTATTTTGCCAAAAAGTATGACTATACGCGAACCCATTCAGAGGTCTTAGAGGCATTGAAAATCATCGAGCCTTGTAAGGTCTTGGACTTAGGCTGTGGTCATGGTAGGAACAGTCTCTACTTGGCTCAGCAGGGATTTGAGGTGACGGCGGTCGATAAGGATGTGCCAAGTATTCGGACACTCTTGCAGGTCAAGGAAGTGGAGGACTTGGACTTGCAGGCTGGGACCTATGACATCAATTCAGCCAGTCTGGAGCAGGACTACGACTGGATTATCTCGACTGTGGTCTTCATGTTTTTGGAGCGGGATAGGGTACCAGCCATTATCCGCAATATGCAGGAGCAGACACGACCTGGTGGCTATAACTTGATTGTGGCGGCCATGGATACAGAAGATGCGCCCTGTCCTATGAATTTCTCCTTTACTTTTGGAGTAGGTGAGTTGAAGGAATACTACCGTGACTGGGAACTGGTCAAGTACAATGAAGATTTCGGTCAACTTCACAAGCGGGATGAAAATGGCCATTTCCTCAAGATGCGGTTTGCGACCATGCTGGCTAGGAAAAAAGGATAAATATTTTTTTGAAAGCACTTGCAAGGCAGGTGCTTTTGCGTTACAATGTAGGTGCAAATGGGTAAATCATATTATACTCCACGAAAATCACCTTCTGGTTGGATAAGAGACTTGTGTAAAATAGTCTCTGAGTTTATATCTCTGGAGGGCGCCTACTTCTGATTTTCACAGAGTATCAGGAAAGGAGAAGTCTATGAAAAAGACTTTTGTTCGTATAGCCACATTTCTAATGTTGGTTTGCCTATTCCCTGTTCAACTTGTTCAAGCCTGTTCAGGCTTTATTATTGGGAAAGGGTTGACAACGGATGGTTCTATCCTTTATGGTAGAACGGAAGATTATCCCTATCCACCAGATAATGGAGCGCACAATAAAAATTATATTGTGGTTCCAGCAGCAACCTATGCCAAGGGGGATATGTTGGTGGATGAATCATTTGGTTTCACAGCACCACACTTGGCAAATGAGTTCAAGTACACCTCTACGCCTGATGCGGCACGTGGGGATGGGTCAAACGGTAATTTTGGTGCGCATGGATTTAATGAAAAAGGTGTGTCCATGACTGCTACTGTTACAGCTATTCCAAATAAAAAAGTTTTAGCTGTTGACCCATTGGTAACTGCGGGGGGACTAGGTGAGGCCATTTTGATTGACTATGTTCTTCCTAGAGTCACCAGTGCGCGTGAAGGTATCGAATTAATTGCGAAGACAATTGATGAAAAAGGTTCGGCAGAAGGGAATATCATTGTTATTGCTGATAAGAATGAAGTTTGGTACATGGAAATTTTGTCAGGCCACCAATACGTAGCCATCAAGTTCCCTGAAGACAAGTATGCAATTTTTGCAAATACTTACTATCTAGGTCATGTTGATTTTACCGATACAGAAAATGTGATTGCTTCTGCAAAGGTTGAAGAAGTAGCCAAACAGGCTGAAAATTATATGATGGTTGATGGGAAGTTCCATATTGCCAAATCATATGGACCTGAGAATTATGCTGATGGTGATCGTTCTCGGACATACGCTGGTATAAAATTGTTAGATCCAGCATCGCCTGTAACCTATGAAGATGCTGTGTATGATTTGCTACGTCAGCCAACAGACCCAAGTCGTCGCTTTAGTTTACAAGATACCTTTGCCTTACAACGTAACCGTTTTGAACATCTTCCAGAATTTCGTCCAGATGATGAAGCGGGTAAGGTAAAACAAGGGGATAACGGTGCGAATGATCAAGCGGCAGATGCGACTTATAAATACGCTCTTGGTAATGAAAATGTCATCGATGCCCATGTTTATCAGATCAATAGTAGCTTACCATCAGCCTTCGGTGGCACAGTGTGGTTGGGCTTGGCTCAGACAAGGAATACACCGTATGTTCCATTTTATGGTATTGTGACTGATACTTATGAAGCCTTTAAAAATCGCTCAGCTTCTTACGACACGAATTCATGGTACTGGACGGTACAAAATATTGATAAGATGGCCATCTCACACCCAGAGTTATTTGGTACATCAATTCAAGAAAAATGGATTGCACTTGAAAAAGAATGGATTGCTTCACAGGCAGCTCTTGATGCTCAATATGCTGGACTTTCAGAAGATGCAGCCGTAGCTCTGGCTCCAACTGTAACAGAGGCAACCTTGGCTCGTTCAGCAGAGATTTTTGCCCAACTAAAAGCTGTTGAAACTGAAATGATGGCAAAAATTGAAGCAGCAACAACTCCGTCATCAAGTAGTACTGAACCATCGACCAGCACTGAGCCATCATCAAGTGGTACCGAAACTTCAACCAGTACTTCAACCAGTACTTCAACCAGTACAAGTCAGTCTACAAGTGCTTCTGACACAGGAGGAGCTACGGATACTTCCTCCTCAAGCGGAACAGTAGTGTCTTCTGATAAGAAAGTAACACCTACCAATAAAAAAGGTAAATCAAGTCTTCCTAGTACAGGTGAGCAAGTCAGCCTCTTGTTGGTGGCGCTAGGTGTTGCAGGAATTTTAACAGCAATTTTTCTTCATCGGAAAAAATCCAGTAAAGAATAAATGAATATGTAAAAGTAGGTTGGATTGATTTCAATCTACTTTTTTGAAACAACTTTGTTTACAAATGTAGTCGTATATTGTATAATTTGTTTACAGATGTAGTCGGAAAAGGAGTAACCTATGAAACAAGCAAGCTATCCCATTCAAGGTATGACCTGCGCTTCCTGTGCTATGACGGTTGAGAAAGCGGTTGGTAAATTAGCAGGAATGGAAGAAGCTAGTGTCAACCTAGCGACTGAAAAATTGAGTGTTAGCTATGATGAAAAGCTTTTGGGACTAGAGGATATTCGTCAGGCAGTTGAAAAGGCGGGTTATCAGCTAGTCGATAACTTGGTGACCGAGTCTTATGACATTTCAGGCATGACCTGCGCTTCCTGTGCTATGACGGTTGAAAAAGCTCTGGGCAAACTAGAAGGTGTAGAAGAAGTCAGTGTCAATCTGGCAACAGAAAAGGTGACCATCCGTTATAGCCGTGATAGGCAAAATCCAACCAGTCTTGAAAAAGCAGTTGAGCAAGCAGGCTATCAACTGATTAGACCAGAAGAAGTGGAAGAGACGGTGGGTAAGGAACCAAGCAAGGAAGCCAGTCTTTGGAAACGATTTGTCTGGTCAGCAGTCTTTACACTTCCCTTGCTCTATATTGCTATGGGTCCTATGTTGCCCTGGGGTGGGCTTCCATTACCAGCCTTGCTCCATCAACCGCTAGTCTATGCGGTCAGCCAAGTCATCTTGCTCATCCCTGTACTTTATATGGGACGCAGTTTTTTCAAAAAGGGCTTTAAAACTCTCTTGCAAGGTCATCCCAATATGGATTCCTTGATTGCCGTTGGGACAGGAGCAGCCTTGGTCCAAGGTCTTTTGATGATTGTCTTTCTTCTGATGGGGAAAGAAGTAGCCATGCACGGTTACCATCCAGAACTGTATTTTGAATCAGCTGCTGTTATCTTGACCTTGATTACCCTGGGAAAATATTTTGAAGCTAGAGCCAAAGGTCAGACTTCTGAGGCCATTAAGAAGTTGATGAATCTGGCTCCTAAGACTGCCCAGGTCCTACGAAATGGGCAGGAAATACAAGTACCGATTGAAGATGTGGTAGTCGGTGACCAGGTCCTTGTTCGCCCAGGTCAGCAGATTCCTGTTGACGGTCAAGTTCTAGAAGGCCAGACACGTGTCGATGAATCCATGATGACGGGTGAGAGCCTGCCAGTGAAGAAGGCTCAAGGCGACAGTGTTTTTGGCGGTACCCTTAACCAGCAAGGTGCCATTACCATGCAGGCTACCAAGGTTGGTCGTGATACGACTCTGGCTCAGATCATTCGCTTGGTAGAAGAGGCTCAAGGGTCTAAGGCCCCCATTGCCAAATTAGCTGACCAAGTATCTGCCGTCTTTGTGCCAGTTGTCATGGGCTTGGCTTTCTTGTCGGGTCTGGCCTGGTACTTCTTGGGGCAAGAATCATGGATTTTTTCACTTAGTATTATCATCGCCGTCTTGGTCATCGCCTGCCCTTGTGCTCTGGGTCTAGCAACTCCGACGGCTATCATGGTTGGGACTGGAAAAGGGGCAGAAAACGGTCTTCTGTTCAAGTCTGGTCAAGCTATTGAAACCCTACAAGGTGTGAACACCATTGTCTTCGACAAGACTGGGACTATTACTGAGGGCAAACCCCAGGTGACAGACATTCATCTGGTGTCTGCTAAAAATCGTGAGCAGGTCCTCCAGCTGGCAGCAAGTAGCGAGCAATTTTCCGAGCATCCTCTGGCTCAGGCCCTCCTGCAAGCTGCTCAGACAGAAAAGATTGATTTGTTGCCTGCCAGCGATTTTCAGGCACTTTCAGGTCGAGGTCTTTCGGTAACAATAGCAGAGCAGTCTATTTATCTGGGCAATGAGCGGTTGATGAGGGAAAAAGAAATTGATTTATCTCAAGGGCTTGCAGTAGCGGAGGCATTTGCCCGACAAGCTAAGACGCCTGTTTTCCTAGCCAACCAAGAAGGCTTGCTGGCAGTCATTGCCATTGCTGATAAAGTGAAAGATACCAGTCGCCAGGCTGTACAGGCTTTGCAAGCTATGGGCTTAGAAGTAGTCATGCTGACAGGGGATAATGAAAAAACTGCCCAGGCAATTGCTAGGGAAGTCGGCATTACACAGGTGGTCAGTCAGGTTCTGCCAGATGACAAGGCCAATCAAGTCAAGCTCTTACAAGAAGAGGGTAAGACTGTTGCTATGGTAGGTGACGGCATCAACGATGCCCCAGCTCTAGCTCAAGCCCATGTGGGTCTAGCCATTGGTTCAGGGACTGATATTGCTATTGAGTCTGCCGACATTGTCCTCATGCATAGTGACATTTTGGATGTGGTTAAGGCCATCAAACTCAGCCAGGCAACCATGCGAACTATTAAACAAAATCTCTTCTGGGCCTTTGCCTATAACGTGATTGGTATTCCAATCGCCATGGGGTTGTTACATGTATTCGGTGGGCCTCTGCTCAATCCTATGTTTGCAGGTGCAGCCATGGCTCTCAGCTCAGTGTCAGTCGTCTTGAACGCTCTGCGATTGAAAAGAGTGAACATAAACTAAAATACCAGTCAAAAAACTGGTATTTTTTTACATAAACGCTTACAATAGATATATTAAGTGCAAGGGAGATAGATATGACAACCTTTATTGGAAAACCGGTGACCTTGGTAGGTCCGCAATTAAGAGTGGGGGATGTAGCCCCTGATTTTGTCCTCATGGCCAATGACTTGAGCTTGAAAAGCCTGAAAGACTTTGGCAAGCAGACCAAGGTCATCAGTGTTGTGCCTTCTATTGATACAGGGATTTGTGATACCCAGACCCGTCGCTTCAATCAGGAACTGGCTGACCGTGACAATACGGTTGTTATTACGGTTTCAGCAGACCTCCCCTTTGCCCAAAAACGCTGGTGTGGCGCTGCAGGTTTGGAAGATGCCATCACCCTGTCTGATTACTATGACCATGCCTTTGGTAAATCCTACGGTGTGCTCATGCGGGAGTGGAATTTGCTGGCGCGTGTGGTCTTTGTCCTCAATGCCGACAATGAAATCACCTACGTAGAATACTTGGATAATGTCAACGAACATCCAGACTATGATGCGGCTTTGGAGGCTGTTAAATAAAGATATAACGGTGCCGGAACAGGCATCGTTTTTTGATGGAATATTTTTGTCTAATTTGATATACTAAATTTATCAAAAACAAGGAGGGTCTTTTATGGAAAAGACACAGATTATTCAGGATGTTTTGGCCCTCATTCAAGACTTGAATCGGGCCTTTCAAGCAGATAAAGTAGGAACAGCTGATGAACAACGGTTCCAACATAATCTGACAGAGACGACACGCATATTGTCGGAGGCTGAGTCTGTTACCAATACAGAACTGATTGCGATTGAGAAATTTTATCGTTCGACCAGTTTTTTGGTTGGACTGGGCGACCTGCGATTGAGTGAAACCAGCAGGCAGGCTTGGCGGGCATTTGACCGATATTACTACGAAACGATCAGAGAAGAACTCAAACTCTATGGCGGCTCTGCTATTGCCCAAGTGTAAAAGATGAAGGAGAGGGTGAAAACCCTCTTTTGTGCTATAATAAGTAGTAAGAATACAGTTGTTAGGAAGAGAAGAAGCGAGGTGTGCCATGTCCTACATCCAAGTAAAGAATTCGTCAAAATACTACCAAATGGGGGATGCGACCATTGTGGCCAATGACAGCGTGTCCTTTGAGATTGAGCAGGGAGAGCTGATCATCATTCTGGGTTCATCTGGTGCGGGCAAATCCACTCTGCTCAATATCTTAGGTGGCATGGATAGCAACGATGAGGGGGAGGTTTGGATTGACGGTGTGGATATTGCCAAGCTTTCAAGTCATGAACTGACCAATTACCGTAGAGATGATGTAGGTTTTGTCTTTCAATTTTATAACTTGGTTGCCAATCTGACCGCCAAGGAAAATGTGGAACTGGCAGCAGAAATCGTCAAGGATGCCTTGGATGCCGAGGAAGTCTTGGAACAGGTCGGACTCGGTCACCGAATCAATAATTTCCCTGCTCAGCTCTCAGGTGGTGAGCAGCAACGGGTGGCCATTGCCCGTGCTGTTGCCAAAAAGCCTAAAATTTTGCTTTGCGATGAACCAACTGGCGCTCTGGACTACCAAACAGGTAAGCAGGTCTTGCAAATCCTACAAGATATGTCCCGCAAGCAGGGGGCGACGGTGATTATCGTGACCCATAATAGTTCCCTAGCCCCTATTGCAGACAGGGTCATTCGGATGCGGGACGCCCGTGTGCACTCCGTTGAGTTACACGCAGAACCACAGGATATTGCAAGCCTAGAATATTAGTGGGTGAAACTATGAAAAAGAAAATCTACTGGAAGGATATGAGACAATCTCTGCTTTCTTCCAAGGGGCGTTTTTTGTCCATATTTAGCCTGATGATGCTAGGAGCTCTAGCTTTGACAGGTCTGAAAGTAACAGCTCCCAATATGGAAAAGACGGCCCAAGCCTATATAGCCAGTCATCGAACGATGGATTTGGCAGTAATTTCAGGTCTGGGACTTAGTCAAGCTGACCTTGATGAATTAGAAACGATAGAAGGTGCTATTCTTGAAGCGGGCTACTTTAAAGATGTGGTTACTAATGAAGGCCAGACTGCAATTCGGCTGTTTTCAGCTCCCCAGACCCTATCGACCTATAAGCTAGTAGAAGGGGAAATACCCAGCCAAAAGGGGCAAATAGCCCTATCAGCTTCTTTCAAAAATCGTTACAAATTGGACGATACTGTTCAAGTGACGGAGTCTGATAAGGATGGAAAAATCTTGACACAGACAAGTTTTACTCTTGTGGGCTTTGTCGCATCAGCAGAAATTTGGGACAATGAAACCATGGGCATGGCTGCAAGTGGTGATGGGCAGTTAGGTGGCTATGGCCTTGTTAGTCAGGATACCTTCAAATCAGAAGTTTACACTATTGCCCGTATTCGCTATGATGATTTGGTTGATTTACCATATTACAGTCAGGCCTATCAAGACAGGTTGGACCAGCACCAAGAAGACTTAGAAAAGTTATTGGCTAACAATGATGAACAACGATTGGCAGCTATTCAGTCAGATGGACAGACAGATATTTCAAAAGGGGAAGAGGAAATTGCTCAGGCCCAATCCCAGCTTGAACAGGCAGAGTCAGAACTGGAAACAGGGGAGGAGCAATTAGCGACAGGTCGTAGAGAGTTTGCGCGTGGTAGGGCTAAGGTTGTCCAAACGGAAGCTGAATTACGAGCTGCCCAAGCCCAACTATTAAAAAATAAGTTTGAATTGGAAGAAAGTAAAAAGGAATTGGATGGGCGTAAGGCTCAATTAGAACAGATTGCTTCGTTTCTAGACGGCTATCAGATGGAATTAGAAACGTCAGCCCAGCAGTTAGAAGAGGCCAAGCAAGAATTGGATTCCCAAAATGCCCAACTGAGTCAGACCGCATCTCAGATTTCCACAGGGCGAGCTAGTTGGTTTCAAGCTCAGAAAGAGTTAGACCTTGAAATTGCCAATCACTTGCAAGAAGGCCAAACCCTCTCAGACTATCCTGACTTGTTAGCTAGACAGGAAGGTTTGGATGTTGAGAAAAGCCGATTAGACCAGATGGAATCTGTACATGAGCAGGCCAACCAAGCCTATTTACAAGGTTATGATTACTATCAAACCAAACAAAATGAATACAATAGCAATCTAGCCCAGTACCAAACTTGGAATCAAGAATATCAGGCAGGTTTGGCCCGTTATCAAGCAGGTTTGAGTCAGTATGAACAAGGCATTGCAGCCTACAATAAAGGAGTAGAAGACTATGAATGGGGACTGAGTCAGTTAGAGTCTTCAAATCAACTGCTCCGTCAGGAAGAACTCCGTTTGGAGGAGGCTGATAAAGAGTTAAGTCAAGCTCAATCCCAATTTTCTGAAAAGAAAGCTTCGGCCGATCAAGAAATTAGCCAAGCTCAAACCGAGATTGCTCAGGCCAAATCCGACTTAAGTAAGCTGGAAAAAGCGCCTTATCAGGTCTATACTCGAACAAGCCTACCAGGTGGGGATGGCTATACTACCTATAGCAATGCGACTAGGTCTATTGCAGCAGTGGGCAATGTCTTCCCAGTTGTTCTCTACCTTGTCGCAGCTCTAGTGACCTTTACCACCATGGCCCGTTTTGTCGACGAAGAGCGAACCCAGTCAGGTCTCTTCAAGGCCCTTGGCTATACGAATAGACAGATTATGGCTAAGTTCATTCTCTATGGTTTGGCGGCAGGTCTGGCAGGAACAATAGTCGGCATAATAGCAGGGAATCTCCTCTTGTCTCCACTTATTTCCAACATTATTACGCAGACAACCGTGATTGGACCAGCTAAACTTCATTTTTATCCCCTTTGGACAGGTTTAGCCTTGCTCCTGTCTCTGGCTTCCTCGGTCCTGCCAGCTTACTTGGTGGCTTGTCGGGAACTGACAGAAAAACCTGCTCAGCTACTTTTACCTAAGCCACCGGTTACAGGCTCCAGCATTTGGCTCGAAAAATGGCCGGCTATCTGGTCTCGTCTAAGCTTTACCCATAAGGTGACAGCTCGCAATATCTTCCGCTACAAGCTTCGTATGCTTATGACCATCTTTGGAGTAGCAGGGACCGTCGCCCTTCTTTTTGGAGGACTGGGTATCCGTTCCTCTATTTCAGGAGTTGTCCAACGACAGTTTGGGGAGCTGATCCATTATGATATGTTGGTGGTGGAAAATAGCAGAGCTACTGAGGAAGAGTTGGATAAGTTAACACATTTTCTTCAGTCAGATCAGGTTCGCCAATCCTTGCCAGTGGCTTTTGAACAGCTCAATCAAACGGTGGAAGAAAACGGTCAGAGAAAGAATTTATCAATTAGTCTCTACATTTCAGACCGTCGGGATTTTGGAAATCAAGTTAGTCTAGAAAGTTCGACAGGTCAGCCTATTAAACTGAGTGATAGGGGGATTGTTCTCACAGAAAAATTGGCGCAAATCTACGGAGTTTCAGTTGGTGATAAGTTATCACTGACCTTGGAAGATAAGGAAGTTTCAGTCAGGGTAGAGGCTGTGGCTGATATGTACGCAGGGCATTTTATCTATATGACAGATAGCTACTACGAACAAGTGACAGGCAAGCAGAAGACTGCTAACGCCTATCTGGTTCAGTTGAAAGACAGTCAGTTGGGGCATATTCAGACTCTTGCAAGTCAACTCCTAGCGATGCCAGCAGTCAGAAGTTTGGTTCAAAATACTTCTCTTATAGACATGCTTACCACGATTGCAGGCTCGCTTCAGACCATCATGACCATTCTAGTCATTCTATCCATCTTGCTTGGTTTGGTTATTCTTTACAACCTTACAATTATCAATATGTCTGAACGGATTCGTGAATTATCCACCATCAAGGTACTGGGCTTCCACAATAAAGAGGTGACCATGTACATCTATCGTGAAACCATTGCCCTTTCGCTGATTGGTATGTTGGTTGGACTGGTTGGCGGTATTTATCTCCACAAGCTCCTTCTTGCCATGATTGGTTCGGACAGTATCCGATTCAATCCATCTGTCGGACTAGAAGTCTATCTCATTCCTATCTTAGCCATTAGTGGAATTTTGGCTGCTCTTGGTTGGTACATCAATCATCATCTGAGAAAGGTGGATATGTTAGAAGCACTAAAATCTGTTGAGTAATGTTTATCACACGGAAAATCCTAGTCACTGACTGGGATTTTCTATTATTCCAGCCCTCCCTAGTCTACTAAAACATACGTTTCATGCTATAATAGAGACATGAAAAAAAATAAATTATTATTAATCGATGGCTCTTCGGTAGCCTTCCGTGCTTTCTTTGCACTTTATAATCAAATTGATCGTTTTAAGAGTCCGACAGGTCTTCACACCAATGCTATCTACGGCTTCAATCTCATGCTGGACCACATGATGAAGCGGATTGAGCCGACCCACATTCTTGTGGCTTTTGATGCTGGAAAGACTACTTTCCGTACGGAGATGTATGCAGACTATAAGGCAGGTCGTGCCAAGACTCCAGACGAATTCCGTGAGCAGTTTCCTTTTATCCGTCAGATGTTGGATGCCATGGGAGTCAAGCATTACGAACTGGATCAGTATGAGGCAGATGACATTATCGGTACCTTGGACAAAATGGCAGAGCGGACAGACATTCCTTTCGATGTGACCATTGTTAGCGGTGATAAGGATTTGATCCAGCTGACTGATGAGAACACCGTAGTCGAAATTTCCAAGAAAGGCGTTGCCGAATTCGAAGAATTTACCCCAGCCTACCTCATGGAAAAAATGGGGATTACCCCTACTCAGTTTATTGACCTCAAGGCTCTGATGGGAGATAAGTCCGATAACATCCCTGGGGTGACCAAAATCGGTGAAAAAACAGGTCTAAAACTCCTGACAGAATTTGGTTCTTTGGATGGTATCTACGAAAACATTGACAGCATGAAGGCTTCTAAGATGAAAGAAAACCTGATTGCTGATAAGGAGAAGGCCTTCCTATCTCGTACACTTGCTACCATTGATACTCAGGCACCAATCGAAATTGGTCTGGATGACATTGTTTATCAAGGCCCCAAGGTTGATGAACTGGGACAATTTTATGATGACATGGGCTTCAAGCAATTAAGGGCTCAGTTAGGTACGACCAGCTCGCAAGAGGAAGCGGTACTCGATTTCCAAATCGTAACGGAAATCAGCCCCGCTATGCTCAAACAAGACCAGTTTTTCTATTTTGAAATCTTGGGTGAAAATTATCACCGAGAGGATTTGGTTGGTTTAGCTTGGGGAGATAAGGAGAAAATCTATGTCGGAGGGCCTGAGCTACTTGATAGTCCAGTTTTGCGTGACTTTTTAGAAAACCAAACCATAAAAACCTATGATTTTAAGCGTGGAAAAGTTCTTCTCGACCGAAAAGAGATTACACTACCTCCAGCTACTTTCGATAGCCGTCTAGCCAAATACTTGCTTTCCACCGTTGAGGACAATTCCCTAACAACCATTGCCAACCTCTATGGTCAGACCAGTCTTGTTCCAGATGAGGCAGTTTATGGCAAGGGTGCTAAGTTAGACTTGCCAGAACGCGAGATCTTTTTCCCACACTTGGCACGTAAGGTTCAGGTTTTGATTGAGACAGAAGAGCCGATGTTGACCAAATTAGAAGAAAATCAGCAATTAGATCTTTTGTTTGACATGGAGTTGCCACTGGCAAATGTTTTAGCTAAGATGGAAATTGCTGGTATTAAGGTGGAAGCTGAGACTCTCAAAACTATGCAATCTGAAAACGAAGTTTTGATTGACCAGTTGACCAAGGAAATCTATGAACTAGCTGGTCAGGAATTTAATATCAATTCGCCTAAGCAACTTGGGACCATTCTCTTTGAAGAGATGGGACTACCATTGGAATATACCAAGAAAACCAAGACAGGCTATTCAACAGCAGTAGATGTCTTAGAACGATTAGCGCCAATTGCACCAGTTGTTTCAAAAATCTTGGAATACCGTCAGATTACCAAGCTTCAATCAACTTATGTAGTCGGCTTGCAGGATGCCATTTTAGAAGATGGTAAGATCCATACCCGCTATGTACAGGATTTGACACAAACAGGTCGTCTATCTTCGACGGACCCTAACTTGCAAAATATTCCTGTTCGTCTAGAACAAGGGCGCTTGATTCGTAAGGCATTTGTGCCATCGCTTGAAAATAGTGTCCTTTTAGCATCGGACTATTCACAGATTGAATTGCGCGTCTTGGCTCATATTTCTCAGGACAAGCATTTGATTGAGGCCTTCCAGCAAGGTGCAGATATTCACACTTCGACAGCTATGCGGGTCTTCGGTATCGAAAAAGCTGAGGATGTGACACCAAATGACCGTCGGAATGCCAAGGCTGTAAACTTCAGTGTCGTCTATGGTATTTCAGATTTCGGTCTATCCAATAACTTGGGGATTACACGTAAGGAAGCTAAAGCCTATATCGATACCTATTTTGAACGCTTCCCAGGAATTAAGAATTACATGGAAACCATTGTTCGTGAGGCACGTGATAAGGGTTATGTAGAGACGATTTACAAACGCCGTCGTGAATTACCAGATATAAACTCTCGTAATTTCAATGTCCGTAATTTTGCGGAACGAACAGCCATCAACTCCCCAATTCAAGGTTCGGCAGCAGATATTCTCAAAGTAGCCATGATTAATCTTGACAAGGCTTTGACTGAAGCAGGTCTTGCGACACGTATGTTATTGCAAGTACACGATGAGATTGTTTTGGAAGTCCCAGTGGCAGAGCTAGAAACGGTAAAAGCCATGGTAAAAGAGACCATGGAATCGGCGATTAGCCTGTCCGTACCATTGATTGCGGATGAAAATGAAGGTTCAACATGGTATGAAGCAAAGTAAGAAAGGAAAAAGTATGAAAAAATTAATTCTTTGTATTGGTCTATGTAGTCTTCTGCTTGCAGGTTGCGGAAAAGCATCGCAGAAGACTGAGAAAACACCAGCTTCTTCAGGTGAAGAGTTTTCAACCACCTTACCGATTTTGCAAGAAAAACAGGATACTACGAACGAACAGTTCAATGTTTTAGCAAATGCAGAGCTTGTAGCTGTTAATAGTACACCACCTGCTGACGAAACACAAAAAGGCCACAAGATTTATGCGGCCAATAATGGTGTTGCTGAAAAAGATGAAAATGGGAACATCAAGGAATTTTTCCGTTATTATGATGTGCCATCTACTTGGACAATTAATGCAGAAAATACTAAGGATGAGACAGTCGCTGCAGTCTATGATGTTAAAGAAGGTTCCAGCAATTACATGGTCCAACTCTATAATATCAATGCTTTTAATCAGTCTCCATTGGAAGAAGGTCGCAATATGACGCCGGAGGAATTAGAAGCACGGATGGTTGAAACAAATCATTCTTTCAATGAAAAGACGGTTGTCACAATCAATGGTCAGGAATGGCAGGTTGGGCGACAGTTATTAACAGATCAAAAATTAGCTCGTCTGACTTTTTATCGGATGGAATCGACAGCTGCTTATGACGACTCCGTGGTTGTTGGTTCAATCTATTATTCCTTAGATCCAGGAGATGATAAAAAGCGTACCAATCTTAAAAAGGTTATCGGCCAAGTTAAGGATGTCGTGTACCAAATTGCTAAAAAATAATCAAGGTAGACCAGCTATACTCAGTAACGAGTTAAAACTGACAAGATTGTGTTATAGCACACCTTATTCATTAAGCTTTTATTGATTCTAACATTTAATATACATTAAAGGAGGCCTCTATGTCTTATTCCTTCCAAAATCCTAGTCAGGACATTATCTTTGACTATCTGAAAAATGCTAAGACCATTGCAGTGGTCGGTTTGTCTAGTCGAGAAGAGACAGCAGCCTACCGCGTTTCCAAGCTCATGCAGGAAGCGGGCTATAAAATTATTCCAGTTAATCCCAAGGCTGCTGGTGGGACTATTTTAGGCGAGTTGGTCTATAGTAGTCTAGCAGAGATTGACCAATCTATTGATGTTGTAGATGTTTTCCGCAGAAGTGAATTTTTACCAGAGGTAGCACAGGAATTTATCCAGTCGAACGCCAAAGTTTTCTGGGCTCAATTGGGTTTAGAAAGTCAAGAAGCAGAAAAACTATTGCGTCAGGCAGGCCGTAACGATATTGTCATGAATAAATGTATCAAGATTGAATATCTTGAAATGAAAGAACAATACTAATAAGTCGGGTATATTTATCCGACTTTTTTCATCGAAAAAGCAGCTCAATGAACCATTGAACTGCTGGATGACTCTAAGTGAGGAGCGCTTAGAATTGGAACAAATTACTACACATGGCGTAAAAATAGAAAGGAAGAAATCTGCTCTAATGCTAAGCAAGTTAAAATAATCCTTTGACGCTCCTCAGTCATAGTATAACACAAACCAACTGTTTACACCAATTATTGATATATTTTTTTCTTAAATATCGACACAAAAACTTATATAAAAATAAGAGCAAATATCGCTCTTATTTTATACGTAACTCATTTTCTTAGCCTGATCATCTAAAATTTCTTCATGGAAGTGCATTTGTGCAGCATAGTGATACGGCCATACATATAAACCTGCCAATCCAAATGTAATAATGACAAGAAGGAACCAACCAATGAAAGATAAATCAAGTGTAAAGCGTTTGAATTTGTAACCTTTCATCAACTTTCGGCTGGACCGAATGATTGAAAAGGCGCCTGTATATTCTTTGCGTTCCAATTGTTCAAACAAGATATATTCTACCTGTGAGTAAGCATAGATTTGTGGAATATAAAGAGCCAACCCTAAAAGCATAAGTAAGATGCCTCCCATGGCCATTAATCCCAGTATGGCAAGGATTTCCATAGGGAGTGCATTAGGGTCCAAGGTTTGAATGGATGCAGCTATAATCGTAATCATCGTTCCGGCACCGATAAGTAGACCGATACCAAGGTAAAACAGGATCCCCCAAAGGAAGAGCAAGAAACTTTTTAAAATGTAAGTTCGAAAGATTTTCCAGAAATCTTTATGATTGAAAATGCTCAAGGAATCTTTGAATGATGTGGTAGTTTTGCCCCTTTTGATGATATTGAAGATAGTCCATATGACTGATAATGACAACATTCCTAGTAGCAATCCGTAAAATATTGGAAACAAAGAGGTAGAAATAAAGTAGCTCGGACTAGCAAGTTCTTCAGCTGATACTCCAGCAAGGCTATTGCGAGAGAAAGAAATTAACTGAACGATAACAGAAATGGTGACGGGGATGACGGCCACTTGATAGATACCAGGTGTCTCGTTTAGCGTTTGGCGAGCCCGCTCACGTATATTAAAAATTGTAAACATCTACATAACCTCCTTATCTTAACATTGTAACATAATTCTAGATGACAAGCTAGGCTTTTTTTGATAGACTGGAAGGTGCTGTGGTATAATCGTTTAGTTTGCTTTTATGAAGTACGGCAGAGCGAGTTCAAATACTCTAGTGGAGTGTTTGAAGTTGGAAATAGGGAGTGGGAAAGAACTAGACTGGTTAAAAAAAGTTCGTCAACAAGTCCTAGTTTTAAGTTGTTGAGCTGAGATGTTGACACGCCCCCTGAGAAGCGAGGTTGGTCTTGAGCCCAACCTTTCGCTCGTCGAAGTAGTCAAAGATAAACTAAATGACTATAATTTGTCAGTTTGTTGTGATGCGCCTATCTATTTACTATTAAATAAGTAGAAGACAAGGTAAATATCGCTGAAATAAGCGAGAACATTTAAGACATTCTGATGGATTAGACCATGCAAGATTAAATTCCTAGGACTGTTTTTCCTAGCGGGAGGTAAATAAAAGATGACAGATGTTCCAATCAAGTATCGCTTGATTAAGAAAGAAAAGCACACAGGTGCACGTTTGGGTGAAATTATTACCCCACACGGGACCTTTCCGACCCCCATGTTTATGCCAGTTGGGACTCAGGCAACGGTAAAGACCATGTCGCCTGAAGAATTGAAGGCGATGGGTTCAGGAATTATCCTATCTAATACCTATCATTTGTGGCTTCGTCCAGGTGACGAATTGGTGGCGCGTGCAGGTGGTTTGCACAAGTTTATGAATTGGGATCAACCGATTCTGACTGACTCAGGTGGTTTCCAGGTTTATTCTTTGGCGGATAGTCGCAATATCTCAGAAGAAGGAGTGACCTTCAAAAACCATCTCAATGGTAGTAAGATGTTCCTGTCACCTGAAAAAGCTATCTCTATTCAGAACAATCTTGGCTCTGACATTATGATGAGCTTTGATGAGTGTCCGCAGTTCTACCAGCCTTATGACTATGTAAAAAAATCCATCGAAAGAACAAGTCGTTGGGCAGAACGTGGTCTCAATGCTCACCGCCGTCCGCATGACCAAGGTTTATTTGGTATTGTCCAAGGTGCTGGTTTTGAAGATCTTCGTCGCCAATCAGCCCATGATTTGGTTAGCATGGATTTTCCAGGATACTCCATTGGAGGATTGGCTGTTGGTGAAACACACGATGAAATGAATGCTGTACTGGACTTCACGACCCCTCTTTTACCGGAGAATAAACCACGCTATCTCATGGGTGTTGGAGCACCAGATAGCTTGATTGATGGCGTGATTCGTGGGGTTGATATGTTTGACTGTGTATTACCAACACGTATTGCGCGTAATGGAACCTGTATGACCAGTCGTGGACGTCTTGTAGTGAAAAATGCTCAGTTCGCAGAGGACTTTACACCGTTAGATCCAGAGTGCGATTGCTACACATGTAAAAACTATACACGTGCGTATCTCCGCCATTTACTTAAGGCCGACGAGACATTTGGTATTCGTTTGACAAGTTACCACAATCTCTACTTCTTGATTAATTTGATGAAAAATGTCCGTCAAGCAATCATGGATGACAACCTTTTGGAATTCCGTCAAGACTTTATGGAAAAATACGGTTACGGAAAAAACGGACGTAATTTTTAGATAAAACAGCCTTCTTTGTGGACTTAGCCTTGTTCTCATACTCAATGAAAATCAAAATCAGACTAGCTCTAAAGGTTTGAGGAACCTTTGGAGGTTGGAGATAGAGCGAACGTAGTTCGTTTCTACTTACGCAGATAGAACCCTGTTACTATTTTGTTTCAAGGTAACAGGCTGAAAGGCTCCACTGGAGCCTTTCACTCATCAAATCAAGTCAACAACGTCTGATTTTGATTTTCGAAGAGTATCAGTTACAGTTTCTCAAGATTTGATTAGATACAAATAAATAAAGCATACGATTATGAAACTCCTCGGTAACATGATCGTATGCTTTTATTTTAATACTTGGCTTCACAGCACTTCTATTTAATGTTCTTTGAAGATCAAAATGAACAGTTGTCAACGAGCTTTGATGAGTGAAAAAACGATTGGTCCCCATTACCCTTCAAAATACAAAAGTTCTTTTGGTGTTTTTGTAAAGACTTCAAAGCCATTTTTGGTAACGTAACCACAATCCTCGATACGAACACCAACTTTTCCAGGGATGTAAATACCAGGCTCGACAGAGAAACACATACCTTCTTCGATGACCAAATCATTGCCTTCCATAATTGATGGGAATTCATGGACATTCATTCCCAAACCGTGACCGAGTCGGTGGTTGAAGTACTCGCCATAACCTGCTTTTGCAATCACAGAGCGAGCGGCATAGTCAATTTCACTAGCGGTCACACCAGGCTTGATCATATTAACTGCAGCCATATGAGCCTCTAAAGTTAAGTTGTAAATATCCTGTTTAAACTGGTCTGGCTTACCGACAGCGACTGTGCGCGTCATATCGGAAGTATATCCCAAAGTTTCTACACCTAGGTCGAACAATAGCAGAGCGTCATTTTCGATTTTGTTTGTCGATGGAATTCCGTGAGGGTTAGCGGCATTATTTCCTGTTAAGACCATGGTCTCAAAGCTCATTTTTGAAATGCCTTGTTTCTTCATTTCAAATTCAATCTGAGCAATAATATCCGTTTCGGTTACGTTGAGTGAGATATTGTTAAACCCAACCTGCATAGCCTTATCCGCAAACTCTCCAGCAACCAGCATTTTTTCAATTTCATCACGAGACTTGATCAATTTCATAGTATTAATCAGAGGTGTAATGTCTGAAAATGGTTGGCTAAAGATAGACTGAAGACCATGGTAGCGGGTTAAATTCAAATTATCAAATTCTGCACCGATTGCTGAGAAAGATTTCTGTGGCAATTTGCTCTTGATAATCTGCCATGGATTTTCTGAGTCCATATAGCCGGCTACAGGAAAGTCAACAGTCGCAACCGCACGTTCTACATCCAAGGCAGGGAGAAAGAGTAGTGAGTCGTGGTCAGGCATAACAAAGAGCATCATGTGGCGCTCATGAGGATCGCTATGATAGCCAGTCAGATAATAGATACTAACTGGATCAGAGAAGATGGCCAAGTCCATTTTGTTGGCTTCTAAGTAGGATTTAACATGATGTAATTTTGACATAGTGGAGACCTTTCTAGCATGTAGTGGTAAAAAAAGTGAAATTTTCGTTTATTATATAGACTATTGTTTCAAAAAATGAAAAAAATTGCAAGTATTATCAAAAAAATAGAGTTTATCTCTTGAAAGTGGTTTCAAAAAGTGATACACTATACTTGAGTGAAAGCGTAATTTTCATAGAACTAGAACTATTGAAAGGGAGTACATAACGTATGTTAAACACTGACGATACGGTAACGATTTATGACGTTGCCCGCGAAGCAGGTGTATCCATGGCGACAGTATCGCGCGTGGTAAATGGGAATAAAAACGTAAAGGAAAATACTCGTAAAAAAGTATTAGAAGTCATCGACCGTTTGGATTATCGTCCGAATGCTGTTGCACGTGGCTTGGCCAGCAAGAAGACTACCACTGTGGGGGTTGTGATTCCAAATATTGCTAATGCTTATTTTGCAACCTTGGCCAAAGGTATCGATGATATTGCCGATATGTACAAATACAATATCGTCCTAGCAAACAGTGATGAAAATGATGAGAAAGAAATCAATGTAGTAAATACCCTATTCTCAAAACAGGTGGACGGAATCATTTTCATGGGCTATCATTTGACAGACAAGATTCGTGCGGAGTTTTCACGCTCACGTACACCGATTGTTTTAGCTGGTACCGTGGATTTGGAGCACCAATTACCTAGTGTCAATATTGACTATGCTGCCGCTAGTGTTGATGCAGTCAATCTGTTAGCTAAGAACAACAAGAAAATTGCCTTTGTATCAGGGCCGCTTGTAGATGACATCAATGGTAAAGTTCGTTTTGCAGGCTACAAACAAGGCTTGAAGGACAACGGAATCGAGTTTAACGAAGGATTGGTTTTTGAATCCAAGTATAAATACGAGGAAGGCTACGCTCTAGCAGAACGTATTTTGAATGCCGGAGCAACTGCAGCTTATGTTGCGGAAGATGAGATTGCTGCTGGTCTATTGAATGGTGTCAGTGATATGGGCATCAAGGTTCCAGAAGACTTTGAAATCATTACAAGTGATGATTCCCTAGTGACCAAGTTTACCCGTCCAAACCTGACCTCTATCAATCAGCCGCTATATGATATTGGTGCAATTGCTATGCGCATGCTCACTAAAATCATGCACAAGGAAGAGTTGGAAAACCGTGAGGTAGTTCTTAACCACGGAATCAAAGTACGGAAATCAACTAAGTGATAAATATGGGAGTAGCCGGATAAGATATCTTATTATTCCGCACCCTCACTCTATCAAACATTATAATCATTTAGTTTATCTTTTATTGCTTCGACGAGCGAGGAAACATTTCCAACCTAGAACAGCCTTTAGGCTGTTCTAGCAACCTGTAGCTATTGAGGCAAACTTGCTTCGACTTATCTCCAGCCTTCAAAGGTTCCCCGAACCTTTGAAGCGAGTATTAAAAGCAAACGAAATGGCTATACTAACCGAAAACTAAAAGATTATAAAAAATAAATATAAAGCCCTCGCTAGATGTATAAGCTTAGCGGGGGCTTTGTGGTTGATTTTAAGTCTGTCACACTCTGTAAGTTGTGCGAGGTGTTGATACGAATCTAGAGAAGCAGTACTGGGCTTGTTCTCATCCTTTAGAACTGTATCAGTTAGGTGATTATTATAATTTACGTTTACGTGTAAACAACGCAATTGCAAGCCCGATAATACCACTTGTCAATAACCATAAACTTCCTTTCTCACCAGTTACTGGTAAGATTTGCTTAGCAGTTTCGGTTTTAAATGTTGAAGTCTCCTGCTTATCTGTTTTTTCAGTTGTTGGTTTAGTGTTTGAATTTTCTTCGACTGTACCATTTTGGTTGTTCCCATTAACAGGCATCTGTTTTTCAGAGATTACAACCTTATCATTCTCTTTGTTAGCCATTTGCTTTTCAGGTGTTACGGCATTGTCCTTCTCATTAACAGGCATCTGTTTTTCAGAGATTACAACCTTATCGTTCTCTTTATTAGTCATTTGCTTTTCAGGTGTTACGGCATTTTCGTTCACAACAGTCGGCATCTGTTTTTCAGAGATTGTAACCTTATCGTTCTCTTTATTAGCCATTTGTTCTTGAGGTGTTACGGCATTTTCGTTCACAACAGTCGGCATCTGTTTTTCAGAGGTTTCAATATTATCGTTCTCTTTATTAGTCATTTGTTCTTGAGGTGTTACGACCATGTCGTTCACAATGCTTGGCATCTGTTTTTCAGAGGTTTCAATATTATCCTTCTCTTTATTAGTCATTTGCTTTTCAGGTGTTACGGCATTTTCGTTCACAACAGTCGGCATCTGTTTTTCAGAGGTTTCAATATTATCCTTCTCTTTATTAGTCATTTGCTTTTCAGGTGTTACGGCATTTTCGTTCACAACAGTCGGCATCTGTTTTTCAGAGATTACAACTTCATTGTTCTCTTTATTAGCCATTTGTTCTTGAGGTGTTACGGCATTTTCATTCTCAACAGTCGGCATCTGTTTTTCGGAGATTACAATATTATCGTTCTCTTTATTAGTCATTTGCTTTTCAGGTGTTACGGCATTTTCGTTCACAACACTCGGCATCTGTTTTTCAGAGGTTTCAATATTATCGTTCTCTTTATTAGTCATTTGCTTTTCAGGTGTTACGACCATGTCGTTCACAATGCTTGGCATCTGTTTTTCAGAGGCTTCAATATTATCCTTCTCTTCATTAGCTATTTGCTCTTTAGGGGGTTCG
This sequence comes from Streptococcus sp. 2021WUSS109, assembly GCF_044427305.1. Classification (NCBI taxonomy): domain Bacteria; kingdom Bacillati; phylum Bacillota; class Bacilli; order Lactobacillales; family Streptococcaceae; genus Streptococcus; species Streptococcus sp. 2021WUSS109. The sequence continues at coordinate 27,082 of NZ_JAOTGF010000014.1, read as the reverse complement.
ATATTTCCCTTCTCTTTACCGGTCATTGCTTCCTTAGAGACTTCATTATCAGTAATAACGCTATCCGTGGTTGGCGCTATTAACTTCCCAGGATTCAAAATATTCTCGAAGATTTGATCGCTATTTTCATAAGTCACTGTTGAGACTAGTTGTCCGTGATTGTTATCTTTCACAGTGACAGTGGCCTTAATATCTGATTTGTCATAGATAATATCGCCAAGTCCACCATCAACTTCTGAAACAGTGTAGGTATAGGTTCCCTCTTTTGTAAATGTTAGGGCACTAAAGTTTACAGAACCATCTGCTTGATTGCTTACCTTTTCGATTTCATCGCCTTTTTCATTTTTTAAAACAAATTCGAATTCACCGGTGTTTAAGGTACGTCCCTTGAGGACTTTTTTTATCGAAAGACTAGCAGCAGCTGGAGCAGGTGTATAGAAATTGTTAAAGACATTGTCATTATCAATAAATTCAATCATTGCCTGTAATTGCCCGTTTCGATCTTCTACAGTTATTTTTGCTACAATATATTTCGAATCATACTCAATACCACCAAGCTCATCTTTTACTTCTGAAATTGTATACCAGTATTTGCCAGGCTTATCGAATGATAGATTTTTAAATCTAACTTGCCCATCTTTTGTATTTTGAGCTGTATCAAGGACAGGGAGTTCCTCGCCATTCGCTTCTCTAAGCTCAAATTTAAATTCATTTTCTAGAAGCTCACGACCAAATAGTCGTACTACTGCTGGTATTTTGACATTAACCGCCTTTGAAGTAGCCTGTCCCCCATCAGGTTGTTTTGCGCTGATGATGGTATTTTTTACTTCTTGTGCCGATACATTATTCACTAGAGCAACAGTTCCAAATAATACTATTCCTGGTATTAGGAGCGATGTTCTCCATTTCTTAGTATTCATTATCCTTTTTTCCTTTCTCAAAGCATGATTTATGTAGCTAATCTGTGTCGTTATAACATGCAAATTTTACATCTAAAGTCCTCAATAAAATTTGAACACTTAGTGCCAGAATGTGCACCATTCGTAAATTATAACATCTTCTAAAAAACATTCAAGCTGTCCTTCTGCTTTTAAAATCTGTTTTATATGTTTTTTATGTAATCATATATTTGGGATTATATTCTTTAGTATTGGCTTTAATTGATACAAAATTCGTGTAGAATACAGTTTAAAATATGAAAAAATGTAAAAAAGGGCTATAATGGTATTATGAAAGTACTATTGTATTTAGAAGGTAAAACAGTTTTAGAGAAATCAGGAATTGGCCGGGCACTTCAACACCAGATGGAAGCGCTAGATATGGCAGGCATTCCTTATACGACAGACCTGTTGGGAGATTACGATGTCATTCATATTAATACCTATGGTCCACGCTCCTGGTTATTGCTACATGCAGCCAAACGGAGTGGAAAAAAGGTAATCATGCATGGACATTCCACGAAGGAAGATTTTCAAAATTCCTTTATCGGTTCGAATACCCTAGCTCCTTTTGTAGGGAAATATCTAGCAAGCATGTATCAAAAGGCAGATTTTGTCATCACTCCTTCAGAGTATTCAAAAAAACTCATCCAGTCTTACGGTGTGACAACGCCAATTATAGCCGTTTCGAATGGTATTGATTTAGATAAATATAAGAAGGATGAACGTAAGGAAGCAATCTTTCGAGAGCATTTTAAAATTGAAGAAGGTCAGCCAGTTGTTGTCTGTGCAGGACTTTACTTCCGACGTAAAGGAATTGAAGACTTTGTCAAGGTAGCCGAAAAGATGCCGCATGTCCGCTTCATTTGGCTCGGTTCAATCAATAAGTGGCTGATTCCGTCATATATTAGAAAAATTGTTGAGGGAGATCATCCAGCGAATGTCGAGTTTCCAGGTTATTTTAAAGGTGCTGTTTTTCAAGGTGCAATGAGCGGAGCGGATGCCTTTTTCTTCCCATCGTATGAGGAAACAGAAGGGATTGTTGTTCTGGAAGCTCTTGCTAGTCATCAGCATGTTGTTCTAAGAGATATTCCAGTTTACGATGGTTGGATTGACGAAAACGTTGCCGAATTGGGACATACAGTGGATGATTTTGTCGATTCTATTCAGAAAATCTTAGACAAGCAGGTTGATAAACGTGAGGCGGGCTACCAGGTTGCGGTTAGTCGCTCGATTGACAATGTTTCCCACCAATTGGTGGATGCCTATCGACAAGTATTGGAGATGTAAATGCGGATTGGATTGTTTACGGATACCTATTTTCCACAGGTTTCAGGAGTCGCGACTTCGATTCGGACTCTTAAGACAGAGTTGGAGAAATTAGGACATACGGTATTTATTTTTACGACGACAGATGAGGATGTGAATCGCTACGAAGATTGGGACATTATCCGAATTCCTAGCGTACCTTTTTTTGCCTTTAAAGATCGTCGAGTGGCCTACGCAGGTTTTACAGATGCCTTAAAAATTGCAAGTCGCTATAAACTAGATATTATTCATACTCATACAGAATTTTCTTTGGGGATTTTGGGGAAAATGATTGCCAAGGAACTTGATATTCCGGTGGTACATACTTATCACACCCAGTATGAAGACTACGTACACTATATTGCCAAGGGTAGGATTATTCGTCCCGGGATGGTTAAATATTTAGTACGGGCATTTTTAAAAGATTTGGATGGGGTAATTTGTCCTAGTGAGATCGTTGAAGATCTTTTAATGAGTTACAATGTTCCGATTTCTAAACGAGTAATTCCGACAGGAATTGACTTGGCAAAGTTTGATAGACCAGAAATTGGCAAGGATGAAACAGATGAGTTGCGGGAACAGCTAGGAATTGCTAGTGATGAAACGATGTTGTTAAGTCTGTCTAGGATTTCTCACGAGAAGAATATCCAAGCAATCGTTCAGGCAATGCCAAAAATTTTGCTGGAAAATCCAAAGGTGAAGTTGGTCATTGTCGGAGGTGGACCTTATACAGATGATCTTCAGGAAATGATAGCGGAGCTTAATCTAGATGAACACGTCCAGTTGACGGGAATGATTGCACCAAGTGATACAGCACTTTATTATAAAGCTGCGGATTTCTTTATTTCTGCTTCGACCAGTGAAACACAGGGACTAACTTTCTTAGAAAGCTTAGCTTCTGGAACTCCTATTTTGGCACATAGCAATCCCTACTTAAAAAACGTTATAACAGATAAGATGTTTGGGACTCTCTTCATTCGAGCACAGGAGTTGGCAGATGCCGTCGTTGAGGCGATTGTTGCTACACCACCAATGAATCCGTATGTGCTTGATAAGAAGCTCTATGAGATTTCTTCTACGAATTTTGGGCGCAAGGTTTTTGAATATTATCTAGATTTGAAGATTTCGTATGATTTTAGAAAAGAACATACTAATCAAGATAGCGTAGCAGAAGCATTGATAAAAGAGGCTATTTACCTACCGCAAAAAGTAGTAGTTAAATCAACAGACACGACAGCAAAAATATTGAAAAAATCAGTCGAACAAGTAAAATCAATCCGGAATTTCTTTGAATAATTTGGAGGTTTCAAATGGAAAAGCTTCGGAAAGAGAGTTGGAAGAATCTGGTTTTGGCAACTCTCATTGTTCTATCCATGTATGCAGATATTTATCTGATTGCCTTTCATCTGATTAGTGACACCATGCTTTCTAAGGAGCTGGTGGTTGGGAATATATTGCTCTATACTCCCATTGTATTATTCCTAACGGGTCTTCTTTATGGATTTTTTAATGGCTTTTCTCCTAGCCTTCTTGCCTTGGTTTTACTGCTTTATCCTGTAACCATCTTTTTCTTTAAGGAATGGATTATTCTCTATCAGATTGTCTACACCTTATGTGCTCTGATTGGAAATGGGGTAGGAGCTCTGCTATTTTCTCTAAGAAAGAAAATGAGGAAAAATCCTTGAAAAATCAGGAAATCCTGTTATAATAGCTTTTAGAGACTTATCAATTCTAGGAAATCTTTGAGAGAGTGTGCGGTGGGTGCAAGCACATAGAGGATAGGATTGACACTACTCGGTATGATTTTATGCAAACATAAAAGGGTGGTTCCCTTATCGCCAATCTAAGGTAGTCGGGCTTTTTTGCGTGACTGCGAATGAAGGTGGAACCACGTTGCGACGTCCTTTTGCGAGGGCGTCGTATTTTCTTTTTTGACAAAACAAGGAGATGAAGTTGACCAGCATTCCACAAGAAACGATTGACCGTTGCCTAGCCATTCGCAAGGCTTACAGAGAGTTGGAAGTCAAGCACCACGACAAAGAGTGGTCCATTGAGGAAGATCTCTTGGCTTTGACCAATGATATTGGCAACATGAACCGTCTGATTATGACCAAGCAGAGGCGTTACTATGATGAAACACCTTATACCTTGGAGCATAAAATGGCTGAAAATATCTGGTGGTTGATCGAACTGGCTGACCGCCTGGATATTGATATTCAAAAAGAAATGGAAACCTTTTTAGCTCAAAAAGAAGAGTTATTGGGGATTAAAAAATAAAAAATAGAAAGGACTAGGGTCTCCGTATTTGGTTGAGCTGAATACGGTCTACGGACTGGGTCAAAAAGATAAACGAGAACTAGACGCTTGCGTCGTCGTTCTGTTTCCTATTTTGTCTGTGTCCGCTTAACACCCTTTATATCTTATATTATGTTAAAAATTACTTTCCCAGATGGTGCTGTTCGTGAGTACCAGGCTGGTGTGACAACTTTTGAAATTGCAGAGAGCATCAGTAAGTCTTTGGCGAAAAAGGCTCTTGCAGGTAAGTTCAATGGTAAATTGATTGACACTACTCGTGCCATTGAAGAGGATGGTACGCTTGAAATCGTAACGCCTGACCATGAGGATGCCTTGGACATCTTGCGTCACTCAGCAGCTCACTTGTTTGCCCAGGCGGCTCGTCGTCTTTTCCCAGACATCAAGTTGGGGGTTGGTCCAGCTATTCAGGACGGTTTCTACTATGATACGGACAATGCAGCTGGTCAGATTTCAAATGAAGACCTGCCACGCATTCAGGAAGAAATGATGAAGATTGTCAAGGAAAACTTCCCTTCAGAACGCCGTGAGGTGACCAAGGAAGAAGCTCTTGAGATTTTCAAGAATGATCCATATAAGCTGGAATTGATTCAAGAACATTCTGACGATGAGGGTGGTTTGACCATTTATACCCAGGGTGAATACGTTGACCTCTGCCGTGGCCCACACGTTCCGTCAACAGGACGTATCCAGATTTTTGAATTGCTCAATGTGGCTGGTGCATACTGGCGTGGTAAGAGCGAAAATCCAATGATGCAACGTGTTTATGGTACAGCTTGGTTTGACAAGAAAGACCTTAAGGCTTACCTTCAAATGCGTGAGGAAGCCAAAGAGCGTGACCACCGTAAACTTGGTAAGGAATTGGATCTCTTCATGATCAGCCAAGAAGTTGGTCAAGGCTTGCCATTCTGGTTGCCAAATGGAGCGACCATCCGTCGTACCTTGGAGCGCTACATCACAGATAAAGAGTTGGCTTCAGGTTACCAGCATGTTTATACGCCACCATTGGCTTCTGTTGAACTCTATAAGACTTCAGGTCACTGGGAGCACTACTCAGAAGATATGTTCCCGACTATGGACATGGGTGACGGTGAAGAGTTCGTTCTTCGTCCGATGAACTGTCCGCACCACATTCAAGTCTATAAGAACCATGTGCGTTCTTACCGTGAGTTGCCTGTGCGTATCGCTGAGCTTGGTATGATGCACCGCTATGAGAAATCTGGTGCTCTTACTGGTTTGCAACGTGTACGTGAGATGACTCTCAACGACGGTCATATTTTCGTGACACCTGAGCAAATCCAAGAAGAGTTCAAAAAAGCTCTCCAGTTGATTATCGATGTATACGCAGATTTCAACCTAAACGACTACCGTTTCCGCCTGTCTTATCGTGACCCAGAGGACAAAGAGAAGTACTATGATAACGATGAGATGTGGGAAAATGCCCAGCGTATGCTGAAGGGTGCTATGGATGAAATGGGCGTGGACTATTTTGAGGCAGAGGGGGAAGCAGCCTTTTACGGTCCAAAATTGGATATCCAGGTGAGAACTGCCTTAGGTAATGAGGAGACTCTATCAACCATTCAGTTGGACTTCCTCTTGCCAGAACGTTTTGGTTTGACCTATATTGGTGCTGATGGTGAAGAACACCGCCCGGTTATGATTCACCGTGGTGTTATCTCAACTATGGAACGCTTCACAGCTATCTTGATTGAAACCTATAAGGGTGCCTTCCCAACTTGGTTGGCTCCAACCCAAGTAACTATGATTCCAATCTCTGTGGAAGCTCACTTGGATTACGCTTGGAAAGTTGCAAAAGAATTGCAAGACCGTGGTGTTCGCGTACACGTGGATGAGCGTAACGAGAAGATGCAATACAAGATCCGTCAGAGCCAGACCAGCAAGATTCCATACCAGCTCATCGTCGGTGACAAGGAAATGGAAGACAATGCTGTCAACGTTCGTCGCTACGGAAGCAAGGCAACACAAACTCAGTCTGTGGCAGAATTTGTGGATCATATCCTAGCAGATATTGCTCGCAAGTCACGTCCAGCTGAAACTGAATAATAATTATAAGGAGGAGTCCGAAAGGGCTTCTTTTTTGACAGCAAAAAACTCCCAACCAACTGGCTGGGAGAAATTTTATTCTATACTGCTCGCCCAAGACTTAGCTACATAACGTGACAGGCTTGAAATAGCGAAATTGATGACAAAGTAGATGAGAGCAACCATGAGATAGAGTGCAAAAACTTGTTCTGCCTCAAAGTAGCGTCCCATGAGGATTTGGCTGGCACCGAAAAGCTCTTGCAGGGCGATAACGGAGTAGAGGAAACTGGTGTCCTTGATGACCGTTACAATCTGCGAGATGATAGCTGGCAACATCTTGCGAATAGCCTGCGGCATGATGATATAGACCATGATTTGCACTGGGGTAAAACCCTGTGACAAGCCAGCTTCGGTCTGGCCCGGTCCGATGGCGTTTAGACCACCACGGATAATCTCGGCCATGGCTGCCGTGGTAAAAATAGTAAAGGCTGTAATACCAGCTGGCGTGGACTTCATTTGGAAGACTAAGAAGACGGTGAAAATCCAGAGCAAGTTAGGTACATTTCGCACAAACTCGATATAGATAGTTGCAATCCACTTGAAAATTGGATTTTTTCCATTTCGCATGATGGCTAAAATCATGCCAAAGAGAACTGATAGGACCACCGAAATGCTAGAGATATAAAGGGTTAACTTCAAACCACTCCATAAGAGTTGGAAGGTTGAAGGTTTGAATAATTCTAAAACATAATTCATTGTTCAACCTCCTTTTAGTGTGAAAAAGCTGACTTATTCTTTTCTTCAATGCGACGTCCCCAGCTTGCAACAGGGAAGCACATGATGAAGTAAAGGAAAGCAGCACCAGCAAAGGCTGGGATGTAGTTGGCATTCATAGCAGACCAAGATTTTGTCATAAACATAATATCAGCTCCAGAAATGATGGCAACAGTAGCCGTATTCTTAATCAAGTTTACTACTTGGTTGGTCAAAGGTGGAAGAATGGTCGGAATGGCCTGTGGCAAAATGATAATCCGCATAGTTTCAGCTTGGGTAAATCCTTGTGAGAGTGCGGCTTCAGTTTGCCCGGTAGGCACAGCCTCAATCCCTGCACGAATGACCTCTGCGATATAGGCACCGTGATAGAGTCCGACGCAGATAACAGCTGTCCAGTAGATGGACGGCATGAGAACATAATTTGAAATCAGTGGAAGTCCATAATAAACAATCATGAACTGAACCAAAAGCGGTGTATTTTGATAGTATTCAACATAGACACGTGCGATGATTTTCAAAACTTTATTTTTGCTGGAAGAGAGACTACCAAAGACAATTCCTAAAAACATGGCCATGATAAAGGCCCCGACAGAAATGGCTAAGGTAAAGAGAAAACCTTGGAAAAAGGTTGGGAAATCCTTGAAATAACTGACCCAATTCTCCCAAGCGTAAGGACTAGTTGTTAAAACTGTCATATTGTTTCACCTTTCTATTCGTCAGTTTCTGTGACTGGTTTGAGGCCATTGGCATCATAGATGCTTTGTAGGCTACCATCGGCAGTCCATTTTTCTACGAGACTATTTAAGTAGTCGTTAAGGTCTTTGTTAGATAATTTAGTAACAATTCCATAGTCAGAAGCTGAGAAGCTAAAGTCCATGAGTTCAGATTTCGAGCTGATATACCCAGAAAGGATAGATTGGTCTACAGAAAATGCGTCTGTACGGTGAGCACGTAGCGAGACAGAGAGTTCTGGATAAGAACCAAGTTCAGCAAAGTTTACTGAAATGCCATACTTGTCTGCTAGTTCAGAGATGAGGGTACGTGTAATGGAACCTTGAGCCACACCGATTGTCTTTCCATCTAGGTCGGTAAATGTCTTAATTCCACTATCCTTATTGACCAAGAAGCCAACGGCATCTGTGTAGTAAGGAGTTGTGAAATTGTAGAGGAGTTTACGTTCCTCAGTGATGGTGAAGGTAGCGATGACCATATCGACTTGACCATTATCTAAGAGCGGTCCTCGGGTTTGTGCCGTAACAGGGGTAAATTCAATCTCTACACCCAATTCCTCTGCAATTTTGCGAGCAATGTCAATCTCCATTCCCTCGAATTCACCAGTATCAGGGTTCTTGTAACCAAAGTTAGGGACGTCCTGTTTCACTCCGACACGGAGCACGCCTCTATCGATGATGGCTTGAACTTGATCGCTAGTAGAGAGTTCGGCAGGTGTTTCTGTCTGAGCGACAGGTTGGTGGATGAAAAAGAGGGTTAGGCAACTAATGATCAGGAGGCGGATGGTCAAGAAGAGATTTATTTTCTTATCTGTCATAGGCGGCCTCCTAGAGTTTTACTTTGTCAGATTCGTGGTTGATAATCTTGCTGAGGAATTGTTGGGCACGAGGCTCTGTCGGGTTGTCAAAGAAGCCATTCACATCTGTTGTATCAACTAAAACTTCTCCCTCGGCCATGAAGATGATGCGATCAGCTACTTCACGGGCAAAGCCCATTTCGTGTGTTACAACAATCATGTTCATCCCGTCACGTGCCAATTTTTGCATAACTGCAAGTACATCGCCGATAGTTTCTGGGTCCAAGGCAGATGTTGGTTCATCGAAGAGTAGAAGCTCAGGTTTCATAGCCAAGCCACGAGCGATGGCGACACGTTGTTTTTGGCCTCCGGATAGCATAGCAGGGTAGGAATCCTTCCGATCCCAGAGGTTAACAAACTCAAGATACTTTTGAGCGGTTTTTTCAGCCGTAGCTTTATCGATTCCCAAAACCTTAATAGGTGCCAAAGTAACATTTTCTAACACAGTTTTGTGTGGGTAAAGGTTAAAATGCTGGAAAACCATGCCAACTTCTTTGCGAAGTGATACGAGCTCTTTGATAGAAGTAGAGGAAATATCATGTCCGTTGACGATGAGCGTTCCTTCATCAATTGCCTCTAAACCGTTAATCGTGCGGATGAGAGTAGATTTTCCGGATCCGGAAGGTCCAAGGAGAACGACAACCTGTCCAGGTTCGAATTCCAAGTTGATATTGCGTAGGGCGTGGTAGTCGCCATAGTATTTGTTGACATCTTTAAATTCTACTAAAGCCATAAAATTCTCCTTGCATAGTGCTTTTTAGGTATTCCCATCTTAGCACTGCCTATATACAATGTCAAGTAAATTCTGACAATTTAATGTATTGTATGTTACAAAATATGACATAGCTATGTCAGATGGTTTTGAAATATGAATTTTTTAGGTAAGTTTGATATAATAGAAGAAATAAAGCAAAGGTAAGATACTAATGAAAAAAATATTAATTGTAGATGATGAAAAACCAATCTCAGATATTATTAAGTTTAATATGACGCGTGAGGGATATGAAGTTGTGACAGCTTTCGATGGACGTGAAGCCTTGGAAGTCTTTGAGGCTGAGTTTCCTGACATTGTCATTTTGGACTTGATGTTGCCAGAATTGGACGGACTAGAGGTCGCTCGAACGATTCGTAAGACCAGCAATGTTCCAATCTTGATGTTATCTGCTAAAGATAGCGAATTTGATAAGGTTATCGGGCTTGAAATCGGGGCGGATGATTATGTGACCAAGCCCTTCTCTAATCGTGAATTGCAGGCGCGTGTTAAGGCTCTTCTTCGTCGTAGTGAATTGGCAGAAACGCAGACAAATATTGAGTCAACAGGAACTCCAGAGTTGGTAATTGGCGATTTGGTCATTTTACCTGATGCGTTTGTCGCTAAGAAGCATGGCAAAGAGCTGGAGCTGACCCATCGTGAGTTTGAATTGCTCCACCATCTGGCCAAACACTTAGGTCAGGTTATGACTCGAGAACATCTATTGGAAACAGTTTGGGGTTATGATTACTTTGGTGATGTCCGCACGGTGGATGTAACGATTCGTCGTCTGCGTGAGAAAATTGAAGATACACCAAGCAGACCAGAATACATTCTTACTCGTCGCGGAGTGGGATATTTTATAAAAGGAAATGATTAATCAATTACGTTATTTAATGACCACGGCAGAATTTTGGTTTGTTGTCATTTTGATTGGCTTTCTAATTGCTCTGACGGTCCTTTTGATTGAAAACTATCGGGATAATAAGCAAATTAAACAACTCAATCAAAAAGTCAATGCCTTAATTGAGGGGAATTATGCAGATGTGTTAGACATGAGGGGAAGTCCTGAAATCACAGATATGGCTAATTCTCTTAATGATCTGTCCGAGGTCATCCGCTTAACTCATGATAATTTAGAACAAGAAAAGACGCGTCTGACGTCCATCCTGTCCTATATGAGTGACGGTGTTATTGCTACAGACCGTATCGGACGGATCATCATGATTAACGATATGGCCCAGAAACAGTTGGGGTTATCTAACCCAAAGCAGGAGCAGTATCACCTGCTCGAGGTTTTAGATTTATCAGACCGTTATACATTGAGAGATTTGCTGGCTCAGACACCCGAGATTGTGATTGATCACACCAATGAAAATGAAGAATTTTTGACTTTACGTGCTAATTTTGCCACGATTCGTAGTGAGAGTGGTCTGATTTCTGGCTTGGTTGTCGTCTTGCATGATATGACTGAGCAGGCCAAGGAAGAACGGGAACGTAGGCTGTTTGTGTCAAATGTGAGTCATGAATTGCGTACGCCGTTGACTTCCGTTAAATCCTATCTAGAGGCTCTGGATGAGGGAGCGCTGACGGAGTCTGTTGCACCGAGTTTTGTTAAGGTATCCTTAGATGAGACCAACCGCATGATGCGGATGATTACAGACCTCCTAAGCTTATCGCGTATTGATAATCAAGTTGGTCAGATAGATGTTGAACTGATAAACTTTACTGCTTTTGTGACCTTTATTCTTAACCGTTTTGACCAAATGAAAAATGCTGATTCTGATAAGGTCTATACGATTGTTCGTGACTATCAAATCAGTCCTATTTGGGTTGAGATTGATACAGATAAGATGACTCAGGTTTTGGATAATATCTTAAATAATGCGATTAAATATTCGCCAGATGGCGGGACAATTACCTTCAGCATGAAGACCACAGATAGCCAGTTGATTGTATCCGTATCAGACGAAGGTCTGGGGATTCCGAAAGCAGATTTACCTAGAATTTTTGATCGATTCTATCGCGTGGACAAGGCACGATCTCGTGCTCAAGGCGGTACAGGTCTTGGTTTAGCTATTGCAAAAGAGATAGTAAAACAACATAAGGGCTTTATATGGGCTAAAAGCGAATATGGTCATGGCTCAACGTTTACAATTGTCTTGCCGTACAGCAAGGACATCGCACTAGATGAGTGGGATGATTCAGATGAGGAAGAATAGGAGAATATGATCGGAAAAGGTTTTAATTATAGTATTTTAGCTTCGGGGTCCAGCGGGAATTGTTTTTTCCTAGAAACAGATAAAAAGAAAATCTTAGTGGATGCTGGCTTATCAGGGAAAAAGATTACCAGTCTTTTGGCGGAAATTGATCGAAAGCCTGAGGATATTGATGCTATCCTGGTAACGCATGAACATAGCGATCACATCCATGGTATCGGTGTTTTAGCACGTAAGTATGGGATGGATATTTATGCCAATGAATTGACCTGGCAGGCTATGGAGAGCAAATTGGGCAAGATTGATGTGGCTCAAAAACATATCTTCGAATTGGGTGCTATGAAGACTTTTGGCGACCTAGATATTGAGTCATTTGGTGTCAGTCATGATGCGGCCTGTCCGCAATTTTACCGTTTTATGAAGGATGACAAATCCTTTGTTATGTTGACGGATACAGGCTATGTCAGTGACCGCATGGTTGGAATTGTAGAAAATGCCGATGCTTATTTGATTGAATCGAACCATGATATTGAAATTTTGCGCTCAGGTTCATATTCATGGAATTTGAAGCAACGGATTTTGTCAGATAAGGGCCACCTTTGTAACGAAGACGGTGCTGACGCCATGATTCGCTCGTTGGGAAATCGGACAAAAAAGATTTACCTAGGGCATTTGTCAAAGGAAAACAATATCAAGGAATTGGCTCACATGACCATGGTTAATCAATTGACTCAGGCTGATTTAGGAGTTGGAGTGGATTTCCAAGTCTATGACACATCGCCAGATACAGCGACTCCCTTGACCAAGATTTGACAAATTCATTGAACTTGTTTAGAATAAATATATAAAATACGTGAGGTGAAGTTACATGAATAATTAAGCTACTTATTAGTCATTCTTAAAAATTGTAGTGAGGTTATATTAACCGAGAATACAAGGGATAAGACTGCTCATAAGGGCTTACTATTCATGTGACTTTTTCCATAGGGAAAGGTCATGTTTTGCATGGCTTTTTTCTTGTGTCATTTTTTGAAGAATAGAAGCCCTTTTTGTGAAGAAAAGAGGTCTATATGGAAATGATAAAATGTATTCAATTAGAGAAGGAATTTGCGGGACGTAGTTTGTTTACAATCCAGCAGTTGAGCCTTCAAGCTGGTCAAAAGGTTGGTTTGGTTGGAAATAATGGTGTTGGCAAGTCTACTTTTTTGAAAATCTTACTAGGACTGGATAGGGATTTTGTCGGTCAAATTGAGGTAAAAGCAGACTGGGCCTATGTACCCCAGTTACAGGAAAGGAGCTCGCTTTCAGGTGGGGAACAGGTTTGGAAGTCTATTCAAGAGGCTTTTGCCCAAAGACCGCAGTTGTTAATCCTGGATGAGCCGACAGCTAATCTAGACCAAGAACACCAGGAAAAGCTAATCAAACAAATCAAACGCTATCGAGGTAGTCTACTAGTTGTTAGTCATGATCGGCATTTTCTCAATCAAATAGCCAGTCACATTTGGCATTTAGAAGAAGGAAGTATTCAGGTCTATACAGGGAATTATGAGGCGTTTGTAGAAAGTCGCCGGGCTAGGCGAGAAGGGCAGCAGGAGGCCTATGAAGCCTATCAGAAAAAAGTCGCTCAACTAAAAAAAGCCCAAAAAGAGCGTCAGGTCAAGGCTCAGAAGATGGGGAAGAGAAAGAAAGGTGTTTCATCGTCTGAGTGGAAAGTCAGTGCTATGATGGGTTCCTATGATAGTCAATCCAAGTCAATGGCTAAGTCTGCTAAACAGTTAGAGAAAAGGATTGAGAGGTTGGAAAAGGTTAGTCAGCCCAGAAGGGAGGCTCATATTAAAATGGAATCAAAAGGGGCCTTAGATACTGATTTACACAGACTATTTCTTTTGCAAGCAGGTCAAGTTTTTGTGGATGAAGTGTATCTATTTGATTTCCCTCAGATAGGGATGACGTTTGGAGAGAAGTTAGCCTTAGTGGGGGCGAATGGTTCTGGAAAGACCAGTTTTGTCCGAAAATTATTAAGGAAAGAATTGGCAGGCTATTATAATCCTAAGTTAAAAATTGCTTATTTTGCACAGGATTTGATAAACCTTGATGAAGAAAAGACTGCTTTTGAAAATGTTAGTTGTACCTCTCTTCAAGATAAGATGACGATTCTCAATTTATTAGGTATGTTAGGACTTTCTTACGATAAGGCTCAGCAGAAGGTAGCAAATCTGTCTGGTGGTGAGCGTGTTCGTCTCTCCTTAGCTAAGGTATTGTTGGCGGATGCAAATCTTTTGATATTAGATGAACCGACAAATTTTCTAGATATGGCAGCTATTGAAGCTTTGGAAACATTCTTGAAGGAATATGAAGGAAGTGTCCTCTTGGTTTCCCATGATCAACAGTTTGTGGAAACATCTGTTCACAGTCAATGGGAGATAGTGCAAGCTTGTCTCGTGAAGAAATCATAAGAAAATATTTTCTGAAAAGGAGGCTCTGTCTAAAAAATATTTTTTGCCTGTGGTATAATAAGAAGGATATTTCTAGAATGAGGTCTTTGAAGTGAAAAAAAGAAAGAACAAGCCTTTGGAACACGATGGGAATTTTATTTCCCTTCGTTTAAATATTTTATTTTCTATCGTGATTTTCCTTTTCCTAGTTTTGATATTGCGTCTGGCAGATATGCAGATTATCAATCATGATTTTTATAGTAATAAGCTGTCTACTGCCAGTCAGAAAATCATTAGCAATGGCTCTATCCGTGGGCAGATTTACGATGCGCAAGGAAAACCTTTGGTTGAAAACGAGATTCAGCAGGTTGTCTCCTTCACACGTTCCAACAAGATGTCTGCACAGGAAATGAAAGAAGTAGCTAACAAACTCTTGCAGTGGGTCAATGTGTCGGACGTAACAATTACTCAACGTGACAAGGCTGATTATTATTTGGCAGATGAAGAAGTTTATCGTCAGGTAGTCGAGGCCTTGCCAGAAGATAAAAAATACGATTCTGATGGCAACTACCTGAGTGAATCGACAATTTATTCTAATGCGGTTGATAGTATCCCTGCTGAAGCATTGCAATATTCTGAGCAAGATAGCAAGGCGATTGAGCTATTTAAGCAGATGAATGGAGCTACTTACTTCTCTACTGTTAATTTGGTAACAGATACTCTAACTGCTGAACAGGTTGCTCATATCGTAGCCAATGAAAGTCAACTTCCAGGTATTTCTACGACCAATAACTGGCAGCGGAATATCCTACCGACCTCCTTGAGTTCGGTTATTGGAACGGTAACAAGTGAACAGGCAGGTTTGCCAGCCGAAGATGCAGAGTATTATTTGTCTAAAGGCTATTCGCCAAATGACCGAGTGGGAACTGCCTACCTCGAAAAGCAGTATGAAGAAGTCCTACAAGGACAACGTGAGAAAAAGGAAATCAATCTGGACCGAAATGGTAATGTGGAGAGTATTAAGACCATCCAAGAGGGTCAGCAAGGAAACAATATTAAACTAACCATTGATTTGGCCTTTCAAGATGGTGTCAATGCGATTCTAAAAAAATATTTTGAGAGTGAGTTGTCAACAGGAAGTGCACTTTATTCAGAAGGTGTTTATGCAGTTGCATTAAATCCTTCTACAGGTGCAGTGCTTGCTATGTCAGGATATAGTCACGAAAAAGGCTCAAGTACCATTACCGAAGATGCTCTTGGCACCATCACAAGCGTCTTTACACCAGGTTCTATTGTCAAAGGAGCGACAATCAGCTCTGGCTGGGAAAATGGAGTTATCAGTGGCAATCAAGTGCAGTTAGACGAACCAATCTATTTTGCAGGTTCAGCACCAATTACATCTTGGTGGGCCTATGGTAGTTTTAATATTGATGCGACAGAGGCTCTAGAATATTCTTCTAACGTCTACATGGTTAAGATTGCTTTGGGACTACTTGGTCAGACCTACTCAGCTAACATGTATTTGAATGATGGCGATACATTGACAAATGCCATGACTAAGCTTCGTTCGACTTTTGCAGAGTATGGTTTAGGTGCGTCAACAGGTATTGACCTTCCACTCGAATCTACAGGATTTTTACCGGAAGAGTATTCGACAGCCAATTTTATTACCAATGCTTTTGGACAGTTTGATAACTATACACCGATGCAGATGGCACAGTATGCAGCGACCATTGCGAATAATGGAACGCGGATTTCTCCACACCTCGTTGAGGGAATTTATGGGAATAATGCCCAAGGTGGTTTGGGGGAATTAATTGAAACCGTATCTGGTAAGGAGATGAATCAGGTTAATATTTCCGCTGAGGATATGTCTCTTCTTCGTCAAGGTTTCTACCAAGTTGTCAATGGTAGTGGGCGCTTTAATACAGGTAGTGCTATCGGTCGTGGTGCGGCCGTGACCATCAGTGCCAAGACTGGTAGAGCCGAAACCTATACAACGACAGCTTCTGGTGATGTGGTTACTGCGGTCAATACCAACGTTGTTGCTTATGCGCCTAGTGATAATCCTCAAATTGCGGTAGCAGTTGTCCTACCAAATTTGACCAATCAAAGTTCAACAACTACTAATACAATTACTCAAGAAATTATCAATCTATATCAATCACTTCACCCAATGAATTAAGGAGGCTTATGCTTTACCCTACACCTATTGCCAAGTTAATTGATAGCTATTCTAAATTGCCAGGTATCGGTATAAAAACGGCTACCCGTTTAGCTTTTTATACTATTGGCATGGAGGATGATGTCGTTAATGAATTTGCTAAAAATTTATTGGCAGCTAAGCGAGACCTATCTTATTGCTCCGTTTGTGGTAATCTGACAGATCAGGACCCCTGTGCCATTTGCCAGAACTCAACGCGAGACCAATCTACTATTTTGATTGTAGAGGATAGTCGAGATGTTACAGCTTTGGAAAATATTCAAGAATACCACGGTCTTTATCATGTCTTGCATGGCTTGATTTCTCCCATGAATGGTATCGGTCCAGATGATATTAATTTGAAAACCCTCCTCACTCGCCTGATGGATAATGAGGTTACAGAAGTTATTGTGGCGACCAATGCAACAGCAGATGGAGAGGCTACATCTATGTATATCTCACGTGTCCTCAAACCTGCGGGAATCAAAGTAACCCGACTAGCTCGTGGCTTAGCGGTAGGCAGTGATATTGAATATGCAGATGAAGTGACCCTGTTGAGGGCTATTGAAAACCGCACAGAGCTATAGCTGCCCTGTAGTTAGATACGTTCCTAATTTTAAGATAGGATAGATATGATTTGTTAAATTATGCTATACTAAGAGTAATAGCGTTGATACAGGAAGGAAAATATATGTCAAAAGAAACCTTGATTTTACTATATGGTGGGCGTTCTGCAGAGCGTGAGGTATCTGTTCTGTCTGCCGAAAGCGTCATGCGTGCTATCAATTATGATAAATTTTTTGTCAAAACCTATTTCATTAGCCAGACCGGGGACTTTATTAAGACGCAAGAGTTTTCTCAAACACCGTCTGCCGATGAAAAACTCATGACAAACGCGACGATTGTTGAAGAGCAAAAAATCCGTCCGAGCGATATTTATGAAGAAAAGGCGGTTGTTTTCCCTGTTCTTCATGGCCCAATGGGAGAAGACGGATCTATTCAAGGCTTCTTGGAAGTGCTTCGTATGCCTTATGTTGGCACTAATATCTTGTCTTCAAGCGTTGCTATGGACAAAATCACTACCAAGCGCGTACTTGAATCAGCAGGAATCTCCCAAGTACCTTATGTGGCAGTTATCGAGGGTGAAAATATCGACGATAAGATTGCAGAGATTGAAGGAAAATTGACTTATCCGGTCTTTGTAAAACCAGCTAATATGGGGTCAAGTGTCGGTATCTCAAAAGCTGAGGATTTAGCTGGCTTGCGTAAGGCACTTGATCTGGCCTTCAAGTATGATAGCCGTGTCCTCGTTGAGCAGGGGGTTAATGCGCGTGAGATTGAGGTCGGTCTTTTGGGAAATGCTGACGTGAAAACGACACTTCCTGGCGAAGTAGTCAAAGACGTTGCTTTTTATGACTACGATGCCAAATACATCGACAACAAAATCACCATGGAAATCCCAGCTAAGATTGATGAGTCTATCATGGATATCATGCGTGATAATGCTGCCAAGGCCTTCCGTGCTATCGGTGGTTGTGGACTTTCTCGCTGTGATTTCTTCCTGACTGAAGACGGCGACATCTTCCTAAACGAACTCAATACCATGCCAGGTTTCACCCAATGGTCTATGTATCCACTCCTTTGGGATAATATGGGCCTAGCTTATCCAGACTTGATTGAAGAGCTTGTTCGTTTGGCTAAGGAAATGTTTGAAAAACGCGAAAGTCATTTGATTTAATGAGAATGAAAAGGATTGGAAAATTTCCAATCTTTTTCTAGTTAACATTCTTGCAAAGGTTTGCAAAAAAGAATAGAATGGTTTCAAGTATGTGGAGGTGTTTATGTATCAAACGACAGTAAAAGGGGAAGGTCTGTTTCAGGCAGTTTCTCAAGGTTATGGAGAACCAGTTCATACTTTTGGTGTGACGGAGAAGGGAGAAACTCCCGTAAGCCTTGTGAACATTGGCTTAGCTGCCTGTATCACCATGTGTGTGCAGGGCTATTATGCCAGCCAAGTAGGCAATAAAACCATGCCTGTTCAGGTGGAGAGTCGCTTGGACAATCAGCGTTTTGAAGTGTTGATTGGAATTGGAGAGTCGGTTTCAGCGCAAAAGCAGAAAGAGATTCTTGCCTATGTGGAAAAGAAATGTAAAGTCAAAGCTCTTTTGAGGGAAGACTTGAAGTTTGAGACAAGTTTTTATGTCTTAGAAAGTGTGGAGTAGATGTTTTTAGCAATTGAAGAAATGCGACAAGGTTTATGAGATGAAAGATGGTGTCCTCACTCAAGTTCGGTAAAAAGTGGTATAATGGGAGCGGGAAAGAACTCAAACATTCATAGAAGAGTTCGTTTTCCCACCCCCGCACAGTTGATTAGGTCAGATTTGGAGTGTGATACACGAACAAATCTGCCAATCAACCACTGCGCTGAGATGTTGACTCAAACTTTGAGAAACGGTGCTGGGCTTGTGCCCAGCCTCTAGTTTATTGGAGAAAACAATGAAATTAACCCTACACGAAGTCGCTCAGGTCTTGGGCGCAAAAAATGATATTAGTCTTTATCTCGATACAGCACTCAACAAGGTCGAGTTCGATAGCCGACTCGTCACAACTGGCGACCTCTTTGTTCCCCTCAAGGGTGCGCGTGACGGTCATGACTTTATTCCTGTTGCTTTTGAAAATGGCTGCGCAGTAACCCTTTCGGAAGTCAGCCTTGATGTTCCCCACATCCTAGTAGATGACTGCTTGGATGCGCTTCAACAATTAGCGGCCTACTACCTAGAGAAAACAGGGGTAGAAGTCATTGCTGTGACAGGCTCAAACGGTAAAACCACCACCAAGGACATGATTCACGATGTTCTAGCGACGACTTACAAGACTTACAAGACACAAGGCAACTACAACAACGAAATTGGTCTGCCTTACACCGTCCTCCATATGCCTGACGATACAGAAAAACTGGTATTGGAAATGGGCCAAGACCACTTGGGCGACATCCATCTCCTGTCTGAAATTGCCAAACCAAGTCTATCAGTTATTACCCTTTTTGGAGAAGCCCATCTGGAATTTTTTGGTTCACGAGAAGAAATTGCCAAAGGGAAGTTACAGATTGCGGATGGAATGACAGCTGGTAGTAAGCTTCTGATCCCAGCAGATCCGATTGCGGATAAGCTCTTGCCGAACCATGTAGAACTCATTCGCTTCGGTGAGCAGGCTGATTTGCAGGTGACCAGTCTGGTCGAGTCAAAAGATAGCCTGACCTTCACCGTCAACTTTATGGACGGCGACATTTTTCTCCCAGTAACGGGCAAGTACAATGCCACCAATGCTATGGTAGCAAGCTATGTGGGCAAGACCTTGGGTGTGCCTGATGAGGCAATCAAGTCAGCCCTAGCCAGTCTTAACTTGACCCGCAACCGCACCGAGTGGAAGAAGGCGGCAAATGGAGCAGATATTCTCAGCGATGTCTACAACGCCAACCCAACGGCTATGCGCTTGATTTTGGAAACCTTCTCTAGTATTCCAGCCAATGAAGGCGGCAAGAAAATCGCCGTTTTAGCAGACATGAAAGAACTGGGTAGCCAGTCCGTCAATCTCCACAATCAAATGATTCTGAGCCTGTCGCCTGATGTGCTAGACACCGTTATTTTCTACGGTCAGGATATTGAAGGTCTGGCTCAGTTGGCTAGTCAGATGTTCCCAATTGGAAAAGTCTATTTCTTTAGGAAAAATGCAGAGCAGGACCAATTTGAAGACCTGGTAAAACAGATTAGGGAAAGTCTAGGGAAAGAGGACCAAATCCTCTTTAAAGGCTCTAATTCTATGAAACTTGGAAAAGTGGTGGAAGCGTTAGAAAAATAGGAGAAATAGAATTGTCAATCCTAGATGAATTGTTTCAACATGAAGATATTCAACCACATTTAATATATAAAGCAATAAAGGCAAAAGACTATCTTTTAGATGAAGGTCAAGTCTCGCATATGATTTATCTTGTAAAGTCCGGTGCGTTGAGACTGTGGCATAACCATGATGGAAAAGACATCACTATTCAGTTTTTCTTTGAGGGTGATTCGGTTTCGTCTCTTGAAAGTTTTTTAACGAAGACAGAAAGTATTTACAGTCTTCAAGCGATTGAAGATACTGTGGTTTATTGCCTAAATCGGCAGCTATTTGAAACATTTTTACTAGAACACCCAGAGTATTAGCACTCTTTGACAATACTTTTAAGTCAGAAAATGATTAAATACAACCATCTTTTTCTGTCACGAATAAAAAACTCACCTGAGCAACGATTTTTAGAATTGGTTCAAGAAAAATCTGACCTGTTATGGAGAGTTCCAGATATTTATTTATCTTCTTATCTAGGAATAACTCCTGTATCACTTTCTAGAATAAAAAAACGACTGACTTAACATTTGTTAATGTCGGTCTTTTTAGATTGTAATATACTGGTTGTACCTTGAATGATAAACAAGGAACAATAAAAAAACAGAGGAGAAATTTCAATGAAAACAACAATTGTCTATAACCATCCCTATGAAAAATCATATAATCACGCTATTTTAGAAGCCAGTATAGCTAGTGCTCAAAAGGCGGGTAGTCAAGTGCAGGTTATTGATTTAGATGCAGAAAAGTTTAATCCTGTGATGACTAGTGAAGATTTGCTCGGATTTGTGAAACATCAGCAGGTGGACCCACAAGCCCAAGCCTATTCAAAGCATATCGGAGAATCAGACCATCTCATCTTGATTTTTCCAATCTGGTGGGAGTTGATGCCAGCGATGATGAAAGGCTTCATTGACAAAGTTATTTTTCCAGGAGCATTTTACGACTACAAAGCAAATGGCTATAGTATGCAGGCACGTCACGAGAAGCTAAAAACTATCACCATAATCACAACTATGAATACCCCTAAATTTTTGTATCAACTAATTTATGGGAATGCCATCAAAAATGCGTTAATCAAGGGAACATTTCAGAAGACAGGTTACAAAGATGTGAAATGGATGAGTTATAACATGGTAAAAATGGTTGATGATAGAAAGAGAAAATCTTGGCTAGAGCAGATTGAAAAACGGATTTATCAACGTATTCAACAGTGATAAGTCAATCCTCTTCAAAGGCTCCAACTCCATGACTCTTGGAAAAGTGGTGGAAGCAATAGAAAAGTAGAGAGGTGAGACCTCTCTTTTTTAGCAAGTCTTGTCAAAATACCGAAAAGTTGATATACTGATTCCTGGGGAAAGAAAGGAATTTAATAAGATGAGTGATTTTTTTAGTAATCAGATTTCTGAAGCACCGAACCTGAACGTATTGGAACATCTGTTTCTCATGATTATTTGGTTTTTCATGCTCCATCTTTGTTTTCGTTGTTATCAAAAAAGATGGTTTCATATTGTTTTTTGGTGGCTTCAATTTATACAGATTGTCTCCCTCTATACTTGGTATATTGTGGCTGATTTTCCTCTTTCTGAGAGTCTTCCTTTTTATCATTGTCGCTTGGCCATGCTCTTTATTCTTTGGGCGAAGCCCGGACCTTTGAAACGTTATTTTGCCTATCTGGGTCTTTTTGGCTCGCTTTCAGCCTTTATTCATCCGGTATTTGACCCGTTTGCTTTTCCACACCTTACCTTCTTTACTTTTGTTATTGGTCACTACGCCTTGACGGTTAATTGTATGTTGTACCTGTTATCTGATTTAGAAGGGGAGATGTTGAAGGGAAAAGAGGTAGTGAAATATACGCTTATTATGAATATGCTGATTCTAGGAGTAGCTCTTTTAACTGGTGGAAATTACGGATTTTTGAGACAGACACCTTTAGTGAACAGTACCAATCTTCCTTTGAATTTCTTCTTGGTAACTTGCCTACTCTGCTTCTCTATTTTGAGTATACAAGCTATGTTAATTGCCTATTTGAAAAAAGAAAGCAAACAAATGAATTCGCATATATTGAAAAAATAAGACTTGAAATTAGTTTTTCAAGTCTTATTTTTAGTTTTTAAATGTGCCTTGTTTGTAGCTAATCCAGAAAAAGACAGGGATAAAAATGAGCATTAATCCAGAATAGATTGGCAATGTGTGACTGTTTAGGGGGTGGATTTCAATCAGACCATGTAGGAAATGGGAGCTGATGAAGAGACCGAAAACGGAATAAATAATAAGAGCCAGTCGAGCTTTTGTCAGTGGCAAACAGGCACGAATGACAGCCAGTAGACCTGTTGAACCAAGAACATAATAAGAGAGGGTTTGCATGTCATGCAAGTTTAAGTATCCAAATACTTGCATTAAATGGAAAATAAGGACACTGAGAACAACCATGAGAGCATTTGGTAGGGCTAAGAGAAGAGATTTTCTGAGAAAATGTTTTTCTACGGGGCGGATATTTCGTTCAAAAGTTAGGATAAAAGGAGGAAAACCTTCGACAAATTGACCAATGAGGGTCATTTGTACTTGAATAAATGGGAAAACTAACAAATATTCTGCTTTACCTAGGGCAATACTAGCGATACAGATAAGGCCAAGTAAGAAAGAGTAGATTGTTTTGATAAGAAAGATGGGAGCAATGTGGGAGATGTTGTTAACAACGCGTCGTCCCTCAAAGAGAATCTCAGGAATATCGCGAAATTCAGAATCTAGGAGGACTAGATTGGCGATTTGTCTGGTAGCGGGATCACCTTCTGCCATAACAATGGAACAATCAGCTTCGCGTAGTGCAAGAATATCATTGACGCCATCACCGGTCATTGCAGTAGTATGTCCCTGTGCTTTGAGAGTTTGGATGAGCAATTTTTTCTGATGTGGGGATACGCGACCAAAAATGGCGGTTGTTTCAGCTCTGGCAATTAGTTCTTCGTCGTCTACTTTGGAACAATCGATATAGCTATCGTAGTCAGCAAATCCAGCTTCCTTAGCAATGTGTGAGACCGTCACAGGATTGTCGCCAGAGATTATTTTTAGTGTCACTTCTTGCGAGCGAAGATAGGCCAGTGTTTCTGCGGCGTCTTCTCGGATTGGGTCGGCAATTTCTAATAGAGCTAGAGGTTCAATATTCTCAGGTAGCTGATTTTGAGAAGAAGGAAGGGACTGTTGGCTAAGCGCAAGAATCAGGACACGGGAACCACGAACCTGTGCCTCAGAAACAGAAGGAGGATTTTGTGTTAGTAACATTTCTGGTGCCCCTAGAAAAATGCGACCAATGTTTTCGATTGTCATTGCCCCCCATTTTCTATCACTAGAAAATGGGATGATGTGACTAGCTTTATAGTGGTGCTCTAAATCACCATATTCTTTTCGAATGGCCTGAGCTGTTGAATTAGTATCCTCACTTGTCTGGATATAGGTAGCGAGTATCTGTTGGATAGTGTCAAGTGAATAATGGTCGGTTAAGGGGAGCAAGTTTTCGACGGTCATTTTCCCCTGAGTAATCGTTCCAGTCTTATCCAAACAAAGAACATCAACTCGGGCAAGTGTTTCGACGGAATACATTTCTTGTACGAGGACATTTTTCATTCCCAGTTTGATAACGGCAGTTAAGAGAGAAGTGATGGTCAGCAGAGCAATTCCCTTTGGTAACATACCTAGTAGGGCAGTAGAGCTGGTAATAACTGAGTCTTTTAAGGGAAGAAGTTTGATGAAAAAGGCTTCTAGAAAAAGAGCAAGTCCGAATGGAATGATAATTTTTCCTGTAAATTTAGCAATTTTATCCATATTGTAAAGAATACGAGAGACGATAGGTTTGTGAGTTTTCGCCTCAAGCATGAGCTTATTGGCATAGTTTTCTGCGCCAACATGGATGACTTTTGCATAAATCTGTCCGCTAACTAGATAGCTACCAGACAATAATTCAGCCCCAGTATTTTTCACAATCAAGTCGCTTTCACCGGTTAACATGGCCTCGTTTGCCTCGGCTATACCTTCTAAAACAATAGCATCACTAGGAACTTGTTCGCCAGCAGACAGCAAGAGAACATCATCTAAAACAATATCTTCTGGTGCAAGAGAGATTGTCTCACTGTCACGAACAACTCGGATAAAATCCTTGTTCATCAGGTTGAGTTTGTCAATCATTCGTCGTGCTCGCCATTCTGTCAGCATTCCTGAAACAGCGTTGAGGACAATAACTCCGAAGAAGAAAAGGTTGGACCATGCCTGTACAGCTAGTAAGGCTAAGAAAATGGCAAAATTGAGTGCGTTAAAAGATGTAAACACATTTCGTCTGAAGATTTCCCAATTACTGGCACTGGTCTTTGTCTTAAAATGATTGGTTTGCTGGTTTTGAATACGTTCTTGTACTTCCTTGGTTGATAAACCTTTTATTTGTTTGTTCATTATTTTATCTTTCTTTTTCTAGTATATAGAATACATCTCATACTTATTGTAACATATTTATAATACAACAGTATAGGTCTGTAGACCTATTCTTCAATAGTTTGAAAAATTCCCTTATTTCCGATATAATAAGAGAGTTGTCTAGTAAAGAATAAGGATGAATCCAATGTAAATCGAATAGGATAAGAGCTCAGCTCTGCTATGAATCAAAATACAAAAAATGAAAAGGAAACATTATGTCACTACAAGAAGAAATCAAGAAACGCCGCACCTTTGCGATTATCTCTCACCCGGAC
The DNA here is from genome assembly GCF_044427305.1 of Streptococcus sp. 2021WUSS109. Lineage (NCBI taxonomy): Bacteria > Bacillati > Bacillota > Bacilli > Lactobacillales > Streptococcaceae > Streptococcus > Streptococcus sp. 2021WUSS109. The sequence goes on along the minus strand of NZ_JAOTGF010000014.1, from coordinate 1,889 downwards.
GCGGGTAAGACCACTATTACCGAGCAGTTGCTCTACTTTGGGGGTGAGATTCGTGAAGCAGGTACGGTCAAGGGGAAAAAGACTGGTAACTTTGCCAAATCGGACTGGATGGATATTGAGAAACAACGTGGTATCTCTGTTACCTCATCTGTCATGCAGTTTGACTATGCAGGCAAGCGGGTCAATATCCTAGATACACCAGGGCACGAGGACTTCTCAGAAGACACTTATCGGACCTTGATGGCGGTCGATGCGGCTGTCATGGTGGTGGACTCTGCCAAGGGTATCGAGGCTCAGACCAAAAAGCTCTTTGAGGTTGTTAAGCACCGCAACATCCCTGTTTTCACCTTTATCAACAAGTTGGACCGTGACGGTCGTGAGCCACTTGATTTGTTGCAGGAGTTGGAAGAAGTCTTGGGCATTGCCAGCTATCCGATGAACTGGCCAATCGGTATGGGGAAATCTTTCGAGGGTCTCTATGACCTCCATAACAAACGTTTAGAACTCTATCGAGGTGATGAGCGTTTTGCAAGCTTGGACGAGGGTGATAAGCTCTTTGGTTCTAACCCCTTTTATGCACAAGTTCTGGATGATATTGAACTTTTGGCGGAAGCTGGGAATGAATTTTCAGAACAGGCAATTTTGGACGGCGATTTGACACCTGTTTTCTTCGGCTCAGCCCTGACAAACTTTGGTGTACAGACTTTCCTGGATACCTTCTTGGAATTTGCTCCAGAGCCACATGGTCACAAGACAACGACAGGGGATGTCATTGACCCGCTCAACAAAGATTTTTCAGGTTTTGTTTTCAAAATCCAAGCCAACATGGACCCTCGTCACCGTGACCGCATCGCCTTTGTCCGTGTGGTTTCAGGCGAATTTGAACGTGGTATGGCGGTCAACCTGCCTCGTACAGGCAAGGGAGCTAAGTTGTCCAACGTGACCCAGTTCATGGCAGAATCTCGTGAGAATGTGGAAAATGCAGTAGCGGGTGACATTATCGGGGTTTACGATACAGGGACCTATCAGGTAGGAGATACCTTGACCGTAGGTAAGAACAAGTTTGAATTTGAGCCGCTACCGACCTTTACCCCTGAAATTTTCATGAAAGTTTCTGCTAAAAACGTTATGAAACAAAAATCCTTCCACAAGGGAATCGAGCAACTGGTACAGGAAGGGGCTATCCAGCTCTACAAGAACTACCAGACAGGCGAGTATATGCTGGGTGCCGTTGGTCAGCTCCAGTTTGAAGTTTTCAAACACCGCATGGAAGGCGAGTATAATGCTGAGGTAGTCATGACCCCAATGGGTAAAAAGACTGTCCGTTGGATTAAGCCAGAAGACCTGGATGAACGCATGTCATCAAGCCGCAACATCCTAGCCAAAGACCGCTTTGACCAACCAGTTTTCCTTTTTGAAAACGACTTCGCCCTCCGCTGGTTCGCGGACAAATATCCTGATGTGGAGTTGGAAGAGAAGATGTAGCGGAAAGACAGAAATCAGTAATCAACAAAGTTGATTTGATTTCGTCGTCTTTCCCTCGCAAGGGCGTCCAAAGAACTCGAGCAATGCGAAGAGTGATTTGTTGACGCCTACTGCGTCGAAGTCCAGTGGACCTTTTCTAGTTGGGAATAGGAACTGACGGTAGTCAGTTTACCTTGATAAAGATAACTATAAAAGGATATGATAGAATACATGAAGCTGGGCAAGACATCATAGATGTCTTGCCCAGCTCAGAATGAAGACAAAGTCGTTAGAATTATATTTCTAACGGCTTTTTCATATGTAAAGTAGTATAATAGAGATAGGAATACTAGCTAATAAGCAGAGGGAGAATCGCTATGTTACACAAAGAAAATCCAGACTACAATCGCGGTCAATTTGGTTTC